>NZ_CP013141.1:1878519-2065253 GCF_001442535.1 Lysobacter antibioticus
CGGCACTCCGGCCGGCGCTCCCGCCCGGCCGCGAACGCAGGCCGATGCGTGCGCCGGTGATCGGCGGCAAAATTACCGGGTCATGGGCAGTGATCCATCGTCACGGATGGGATCGGCTTGCCGTGGCGATCGGCCACCCATCGAGACTGGGGAATGAACGAACTACGCATCACCTCGGAACGCGAACAGATCGACATCGGCTTCGTGCATCGGTTTTTGTCCGAGCACAGCACCTGGGCCCAGGGCATCCCGCTGGCCCTGGTCGAGAAATCCATCGCCCACTCGCTGTGTTTCGGCGGCTTCGCCGGCGACCGCCAGGTCGCGTTCGCACGCGTCGTGTCGGACTACGCCACTTTCGCCAATCTGGTCGACGTGTTCGTGTTGCCCGAATGCCGCGGCCGCGGTTTCAGCAAGCGGATGATGGAGGCGGTGCTGGCGCATCCGCAGTTGCAGGGGTTGCGCCGTTTCACCCTGGCCACCGGCGATGCGCACGGGCTGTATGCCCGTTACGGTTTCACCGCGCCGCGCTACCCGCAGACCTTCATGGAGCGTTACGTCCCGGATATTTATGCCGCCGGCACAGGCGCGCCGGACACGGGCGCGCCCGCTGCAAGCGCGGGCGCAGGCAGGGGCGCAAGCCTTGAGCCGAGCTCGCCGTAGTTGGTCGTGAGCCGATTCGCCGGCTGAGCAAGGCCCGCGACGCCCGCGGCCGGCGTGCGACCCCGGTTTTCACATGCCGGGCCCGAGGCTTCCGGTAGCGTCGGGGGTCGATCGACGAACGGCTCTGCAGCCGCTCTCGGGTCCTGCATCGCCGCCGTTCCGCGTTGGTTTGCGATGGAGTCCATCCGCCATTGGTACTGCATCGAAGAGCCATTTACGGTTGCTATGCTCTGCATGGCCTGCTGGGCCGTCGCTCGAAGCGCGTCAACGCAATCGTTAAACGTAAGGAGTTTCCATGAACCGCCAATGGCAGATCTTCACCTGCTTCGGATTGGCCTTGGCCGCGGCGTCCGTGGCGCAGGCGGCCCCGGGCGACCGCCAGGTCTACGACGAAGCCATCGCGCGCGCCTCGCGCGTGTGTCCCGACCATTCGCCGGAACGCACCGGGCCCGGCATCAGAAGCATTCCCGTCGCCGCCCTGCGGGTGATCGAGCAACGCAACTACGCCTTGTGCCCGGACCGCCGCCTGGACTCGCAGACGCCGGTGGTCTGGTACGGCCGCGAAGGCGTGTTCGCCTGGAATCCCGGCGCGCGCGGCGCGGTCAAGTTGCTCGCGGGCAAGGCTGCGGCCTATGCGAAAGACAAATCCTTTCCGGCCCAGACCGTGGTCTGGAAGCCGAACGGCAAGTTGGCCGAAGGGGCCTTGGTGCCGGCGTTCCGCGGTCGTCTGGTGCGTTGATCCGGCGCGCGGCGTGGCCTGGGCCGAAGCGGCCGCAGGCGATGCGAACCGCATGCGGCATCGGGCGCGATGACGCTGCCGCAAGCTTGAACATCGCCGGGCGATGAGTCCCGCAGCCACTCCTCGCCAGCACTGCTGCAGCGACCCAGAAGCCCCGGCCCACGCCGGGGTTTCGCGTTTTCGGCCATCTCAGGCCGTGCGAGCGCGGCTTGCGATAATTCATCGGGCGCAGCGCCCAGACCCTGCCGGCAGGGCGGATGCCGGCATCTCAAGGAGATCGACATGACCCCGACCCCCATGGAAAAGACCGGCGAATTCGAGCGCGCCGACAACGGCTGGGTGTTCAAGTACTTCGTTCGCGAGGCCAGCGGCCTGGTGTTGCGTCACGAGGTGTTCGAGAGCATCTCCGATTTCTTCCAGCGCGTGGACCATCTGTTCAATCGCGTCGACGGCTCCGACGAGCCCGAATGGCCTGCCGCGTAAGCGCAATCCGCCGTCCTCCTCATCTCTCTCGTTTCCTTGGGCTCGCCGGCGACGGCGGGCTTTTTTTTGCGCGATCTTCGCGATCGGAAAGACAGGCGGCCCGGACTGAACCGTTCAGCGAAAGGCCAGCCTGCGGAATGCGATGCGCTGTCACGTCGGCACGGCATCGCCCTGGCAGACTGGTCCTCTTCGACACGATGGGATCCGCCATGACGCGCCGAACGCATTCGACTACGCAGTTGTCCAACGTCGCGTACTCCGCGCCTTTCGTGATTGCCGAGCGCCTGATGCGCTTCGCCGCGGCGGGCGCCAATCCTTCGGTTCTCGACCAACGCGAGTGGCAGCGCATGCTCGAAGAAAAGTGGGCCGCCGCCGTGCAGGGTTCGTGGGCGATGTCGGGCGCACTCTGGGAGACCTATTACGACGCCTGGTTCAGCGTCATGAGCGGTGCCTGGACGCCCTGGTCGATGCCGTCGCCGGCCGACTGGTGGGTGCGCGGCGCCCAGAGCGGCGAACGCATCCTCTCGGCCGGGCTCGCGCCGGTCGCGCGCACGGTGTCGGCCAATCGCCGGCGCCTGGCGCGGCGCAAGGGCTGATCCGGAGCCGGAATCCCGCCGGGCCATCCGCACCGGCGAAGAACCTCTGAGTGCGCAGGGGCAGGCTTGGCTTGGCGTGTCCGTTCGCCGTAACGGCATGTAACACCGAGAGCGCCATCACATCGCCGGGCTGCCATTCGGCATTAGGTTAATGGCGATCACTGGCCTGGTCGCCTTCGTCGCAACGTCGGCGTCGAGTGTCCATCATCGCCCGCCGCCGATACCCTTCCGCGGTCGGCGGTTCCCCCACGCGAAACGGAGTTCCCATGCGCAGTCTCGTCATCGCCCTGGCCCTGGCCACCAGTCTGGCCATGCCGGCCTGGGCCCAGTCGGTATCGTTCGGTAACAAATTGATCAACGTCGGCGACACCGTCGGCACGCTCCAGCATGTCGCCGGCAAACCCGATCGCATCGTCCCGATCCAGAACAAATACGGTGCGACCATCGCCGAGCGTTTCGAGTATTACTTGTCGGGCAAGAGCGTGTTGATCACGATCACCGAAGGCAAGATCACCGACATCCGCGAGGTGTTCTAAGCGGTTTTCGTCGCTGCTTCGACCCTGCGCCAACCGCGGGCCTCGCGAGCGTAAACGCCGCGAGGCCTCGTTAAATTTCAGTTGCCGCGTTCGCTCGCGCTGAATGCCCGGCCTACCGAATCACACTTGTGAGCGGGCCGGTGTGGGAACTATTGCCGATGGCTTTCCGTCTATCGCGAGCCTCGCCTGCAGCGTGCAGGCGACTCGTTAGATTTCAGGAAAGCTCATGTTATCGAATCGTCGTCGGGCCCCATCGGCCTGGTTTTTGTTCGTTCTGTCGCTCGCATCGGTCGTCGCGCATGCGGACACTTTAAAACCGCCCGCCGGCGTCGCCGCCGGGCCCTGCGTGGAAGGCGTCTGCGAATATCGGCTCGGCAACGGCCTGCGCGTACTGTTGCTTCCCGACGCCGCCGCGTCGGAACTCACCCTCAATCTGGTCTACGGTGTCGGCTCGGCGCAGGAGAGTTACGGCGAAGCCGGCATGGCGCACCTGCTCGAGCACATGCTGTTCAAGGGCACGCCGACTCACCGCGATATCTTCGCGGAGTTGGGCAAGCGGGGCATCGACGCCAACGCCACGACGACGACCGACTACACCAACTACCATTCTTCCTTCACCGCCGACGCCGCCAAGCTGGACTGGTTGCTCGGCATGGAAGCCGACCGCATGGTGAACTCGCGCGTCGCACGCGAGGACCTCGATCGGGAAATGACCGTAGTGCGCAACGAAATGGAGAATCGCGACGACGATTTGTCCGGCGTGCTCTACGACAGCGTGGCCGCCACCGCCTATCAGTGGCACCACCACGGGAAAAGGATCATCGGTGCGCGCAGCGATGTCGAAAACGCGCGCATCGAGCGGCTGCAGGCGTTCTATCGCGCCTGGTACCGGCCCGACAACGCCACCCTGGTGATCGCCGGCGGTTTCGACCCGGCGCAGACCCTGAAATCGGTGGCCCGTCGTTTCGGCAAGATCGACCGGCCCCGTGCGCCGATGCAGGCGCTGTACACGGCCGAACCCGCGCAGGCCGGCGAGCGCGAGGTCACGCTGCGCCGTGTCGGCGGCTACAGCCAGCTTTTGGCGGCATATCACGTGCCGGCGGCGACGCACGCCGATACGGCGGCCTTGCAGATCCTCGGCGAAGTCCTGCAGGGGCCGGTGGGCGAACGGCTGTACTCGAAGGTGGTCGGCAGCCGGCAGGCGGTCGGCACGGGCGCCGGCATCCAGTGGCTGCGAGCCCCCGGGCTGTGGACGGCTTACGCGACCCTGGCGAAGGACGGCGACATCGCGGCCACCGAGGACCTTCTGTTGGCTCAGGTCGAAGGGCTGGCCCAGCGGCCGGTCCTCGCCGTGGAAGTCGACGCGGCCAAGCAGCTTCTGCGGCGGAATTTCGCTCGCGAACTCGGCGACGTGCGCCGGCTGGCGATGGCGCTGACCCCGGCGATCAGTGTCGGCGATTGGCGTTTGTACTTCCGTTATCGCGACAGCCTGGAGAAAGTCGACGCCGAGCAGGTGAACCGCGTCGCGCGTACCTATCTGCGGCCGGCCAACCGCACCCTGGGGCGCCTGCTGGCGACCGCATCGCCGCAGCGGGTCGTCATCCCGGAGGCACCGTCGCCCGCCGCCCTGTTATGGGATTACGTCGGCAAGGCCAAGGCCGACACGGTCGAACGCTTCGATGCCTCGTCGGCGAATATCCGGCAACGCACCCGGTTCGTGCATATCGATACCGGCTCCGGTGATGGATTGCGCCTGGCCTTGTTGCCCAAGAAGAGCCGCGGCAACAAGGTCGTGGTCGAGGCCCTGTTCCGTTTCGGCGACGTCGACGGCTTGCGCGGCCGCGATACGGCCGCACAAGCCGCCGGCGCGCTGCTGGGCGACGGAAACTTCAAGACGAGCGCGGCGGAACTGGCGGTGGAACTGGCCAGATTGAATTCCATGATCGATCTGGACGGCGGCTTGCAATCGGCGAGTCTGTCGCTGAACACGCAGCGCGAACAATTAGGCAAAACCTTGTCCCTGGCCGAACGCTTGCTGCGCACGCCGCGCTATAGCGATGCCCAGGTCGAGCAATACAAGCAGCGCGCGATGCTCGGCCTGCAAGCCGCCCGCCAGGATGCGAACAGCATCGTCGGCGAAGCCATGACGCGTCATTTCGATCCCTGGCCGGTCGGCCATCCGTTCCGCCAGGCCGATGCCGAGCAATCCCTGGCCGACATCCGTGCGCTCACCGGCGAGCAAGTGCGGGCGTTTCACCGTGACTTTTACGGCACCGCGAACGGGGTGATCAGCGTGGTCGGCGATTTCGACCCGGTCGAGACCGAGCGGGAACTGCGCCGGCTGTTCGCCGATTGGAAGGCCCCGCGCGCGCATGCACCGATCGCCAGGCGCCATGTCGCGGTCCCGGCCGAGCACCGCACCTTCGCCATGCCGGACAAAGACAGCGGCGTGCTGTTGGCGCGCAGCAATATTCCCTTGGCCGAATACACCGACGACGCTGTCGCGTTGAACGTGGCGAACCGGATTCTCGGCGGCCATAGCATCGACTCGCGGCTGGGGCAGCGGATTCGCGCTCGGGGCGGGCTGAGTTACAGCGTCACCAGCAGGCTCGATGCCCAGTCCAGTCCCGACGGTCGCGACGATGCCGGCAGCTGGATGATCCACGCGACCTCCGCTCCGCAGAACCTCGCTCAAGTCGAGCGCAGCGTGCGCGAAGAGCTCGCTCGCCTGCTGCGCGATGGCGTGAGCGCCAATGAAGTGCGCACCGTGGCGACGGCGATGCGCGCCGAGCAGCAGCAAGCCCTCACTCACGATGACGGCTTGGCCTCCATGCTCGGCGGTCTGCTGTATTACGGCCGCAGCCTGGACTTCCTGGTCGAGTTCGATCGGAAGATGGCCGCGCTCAGCGCCGATACGGTGAATGCCGCGATCCGGAAATATCTCAAGCCGGAACAGTTCAGCTTTTACGTGGCCGGCGACATCGATCAGGCCGGGCCCGAGGCCCAGCGCGATAACGGCGCGGCCACCGCCAGCGAGCCAAGTATCGAAAGCGGCGCGGTGCCGCCCGTCGTCGGCGAGGCCGCGGTGCGGTGACGCGATCGCGCGCTGCATCGACCTTGCCGTATGAGCCCAGCCGCAGGGCCGAACTCCGGTAACGATTCCGACGTGGTCGAGTTCGTCGATACCGATGCGGAGTTTCTTTCCGATCGCTCGCGCCGATTCGTTGCAGGCCGAACCGGCGCAGTGCCTGGAAGGTTCTGAGCGAAGACCTTCGGAGCGTGCGATCGCATGTGTGACAGCGTTGGGGTGTTGTTGTCCTGCATGCGTTACAAGATCGAGACGGTGCTTGCCATGCGATGCCGATGAAGCTGCGTTCTCCTTATAGACAAGGCGATGGCTCGCATTCGCAAGAAACGGACGCCATGCGCTTTCGATTCGTTCGTGTTTCCTCGGCGCTGCGTTGCGCATTCGAGGTCTTGATCGCGGGCTTGTGGTCGGAGCGATCGTGAATATCGTCACGTATGACGCGCTTCGGCGTAGGGGGATGCGGCGGTCATGACGTTATTGCAGCAGATCGGAACCAACAGCCGGCGTTCGTCGTCGCCGGCTTTCATCGTTACTTCTCTGAGGATCCAAGCTCCATGCCATCCCGTATTGCCCCGGTTGCGGTTCCCCGTGCGCTCAGCGCACGCGCTCGACCTTTGTCCCTCGCGATCGCTTGCGCCCTGTTGTTCGCATCCGCGCCTTCGTCGGCGCAAGTCGCCGCACCGGGAGAACACGACGGCCGCTACGGCGATGCCGACAGTTGGCGCAGCAAGGAGTTCGAGAAGGACTGGGGCCTGGGCGCGATCAACGCCCACCACGCCTACGCGCGCGGCCTCACCGGTGCGGGCATCGCCTTGGGCCAGTACGACAGCGGCGTGGCCCAGGATCATTCCGAATTCGCCGGGCGCGGGCACGTCAGTCTGGCCCTGGCCGAGCCAGGCTGCGTATCCGACCCCGGCGTCATCGTCTTCCGCGGGCCGGGCCGCTGCTTCTCGACACGCGGCGATGCGCCCACGCGCGAATTCAGCTTCGTCTATCCGGCCAGGACTGCGCCGTACCAGTACGCCGGCTACGGCAATCACGGCACCCACGTCGCCGGCACCATGGTCGCGCAGCGCGACGGCGTCGGCATGCACGGCGTCGCGATGGGCTCGCGGTTGGTGACGGCGCGTTTCTTCGGCGACACCATCTATCGCTGGGACCAGGGCGCCGACGGCACCTGGAAACGCGCCGCCATCGCCAGCAGTGGCGTCGGCGGCGAGGCCGAGGTGGTCACGGATTTCTATCGGCAACTCAGCGAGCACGGCGTGCGTGCGGCGAACCTGGAAATCTGGCTGCCGATCGCCAACTCGCCGCAGGCCAACACCCTGGCCGCGGTCGAACAGACCTATCGCGACTATCAGTCTTCCTACGATGCCTACATGGACGGCGCGATCCGCCACGGCATCGTCAACGTCGTCGCCTTGGGCAACGACTCCGGGCGCATCGCCAACATCTATCCCGGCATGGCGGCGTTCCGCCCCGAAGCGCAGCCGTACTGGCTCAGCGTGGCGAACGTGCAGCGCTCCGGCGACGGCGGTTACGTCATTTCGCCGAGCTCCAGCATCTGCGCCTACACCAAGGACTGGTGCGTGGCCGCGCCCGGCACCTTGATCAACTCGACCAGCATCGGCGGCTCCTTGCAGGGGCAGATCGAAGGCGAGCTCACCGGCGAGGAAGCCCTGCAGATCCGCCTGGGCCAGACCAAGCCGGTGTTGAACTACGCCGACCTCAGCGGCACCTCGATGGCCGCGCCGCATGCGATCGGCGCGATGGGGCTGTTGTTCGAGCGCTTCCCCTACCTGAGCGGCCCGCAGGTGCGCGACGTGTTGTTGACGACGGCGGCCGACCTCGGCGTGGCCGGGGTCGATGAGATCTACGGCTGGGGCCTGATCGACCTGAAGAAGGCGATCGACGGGCCCGCGCAGATACTGAAAGACAGCGATGTAGTGATGGACCGCGCCGCCGGCGGCCTCAAGGTCTGGGAAGGCGATGCCTGGGACGACTGGCGCAACGACATCGGCGGCCCGGGCGTGTTGAGCAAGTCCGGCGCGGGCTGGTTGCGCCTGAGCGGCGACAACGCCTTCGGCGGCCTCAAGGTCAAACAGGGCGTGCTGGAACTCACCGGCGACAACCGTTATGCGACCCAGGTCGAAGGCGGCACCTTGTTGGTCAACGGCAGCCTGGCGAGCGCATCGCTGCCGGTGCGGGCCCAGGGCGAACTCGCCGGCAGCGGCCGCATCGTCGGCGACGTGCTGATGCAGGGCCGGGTGTCGCCGGGTAATTCCATCGGCACCTTGAGCGTGCAGGGCGACTATGTGCAGGCCGCCGGTTCCAGCTACCTCGTCGAACTGGCCTCCGACGGCCGCGCCGACCGCATCGAGGTGAGCGGCAAGGCGACCATCGAAGGCGGCGCCTTGCAGGTGGCGTACGCGCCGGGGCAGTACCTGCTCGGCCAGCGCTTCAACGTGATCAACGCGGCCGGCGGCGTCGCCGGGCAGTTCGCGGCTCTGGAACAGGCCTGGCTGTCGCCGTTTCTGAAGTTCGGCCTGAGCTATGCCGCCAACCAAGTCGATCTGAGCGTCGATCGCGGCGCCTCGTTCGCTTCGGTGGCGCGCACCCGCAACCAACTCGCGGCCGCAGGCGCGGCCGATCGCCTCGCGGTCGGGCAGGGCCTGCCGCAACCGCTGACCCAGTTGTTCCCGGAACAGGCGCTGGCCGCGCTGGACTCGCTGAGCGGCGAAGGCCATGCCAGCCTGCGTTCGATCCTGCTCGACGACAGCCGCCACCTGCGCGAAGCCGCGCTGGTGCGCGCGCGCCACGGCGGCGGCCTGGCCGGCGAGGGCGAGGGCGCAGCGCTAGGCGCGTGGATCGAACTGCTGAAGTCGGGCGGCACCCTCGATGGCGACGGCAATGCCGCGCGCAACGAGTACCGCGGCTCGACGACGCTGCTCGGTTACGACTACCGCTTCGACGGCGGCTGGCGCTTCGGCGTGCTCGCCGGCCGCGGCCGCATCGACAGCGACAACGGCCGTCTCGACCAAGGCCGCATCCGCGGCACCCAGTTCGGCGTGTATGGCGGCCGCCAATTCGGTGCGTTCGGCCTCAGCGCCGGCGTCGCCGTCGCGCGCCAGAGCGTGGACCTGGATCGCCGCATCGGTTTCGACGGTTTCGCCGATCGCACTCGCGCGTCTTACGACGCCGACACCCGCCAGGGCTTCGTCGAAGGCGCGTATCGCCTGCAGGCCGGTGCCTGGGGCTTCGAGCCGTATGCGCAATTCGCCCAGGTGCGGGTGAAGAGCGATGCCTTCCGGGAAAGCGGCGGTGCCGCGGCTTTGGACGGCCGCGCCGCCGAAAGCCGCGTCGACCTGTCGACGCTCGGCCTGCGCTTCGATGTCGGCCTGAAGGGCGCACAGCAGGACCAGAGCTGGCTGAGCCTGCGCGGCGGCCTGGCCCGTCGTCATGCCGGCGGCGAACTGACGCCGCAGACGCAAGTCGCGTGGCGCGGCGGCGATGCCTTCAGCGTGGCCGGTGCGCCCTTGGGCGAAGACGCCACCCTGGTCGAAGCCGGCGTGGCGGCACGGCTGAGCACGAGCAGCCTGCTGGAACTGAACTACAGCGGCCAGTTCGCCGACGAGGCGCACGACCACGGCATCAACGCGCGCTATTCGCTGCGCTTCTGAGCCGACCCGAGGGGGCACCCAAAGCCACGACGGTCGCGACCGTCGTGGCTTTCTTTATGTCCGCGCGAGAGCGAGCCTTGTACGCCGGCGTATCGGGTTCAGCGTTTGCGCGCGTCGGCGACCTCGCCGGCTGCTTGCTGGTGCGCGCCGATCGACAACAGCGACAGCAGTTCCTCGGTGCGCGCGTCGGCGTACAGCTCGAACGGGGTCCGGTAATAGAACTGCGGAATGGGGTAATTCATGAACCAATACAGCATCTGCTCGGCATTCTCATGGTTGGCCTTGGCCGCCGACAGGATCCGCACCAGGTTGCGCAGCGCGAGCTGCAGTTTCGCCGAGCCATGCGGATTGCGGATCGTGGCCTTGCCGTGCGGGTTGGAGATCGCGCTGAGGTCCTTGGCCCGGATGCCCAGGGCGGCGATGACCCGCTTCGGCGAAATATGGGTCGAGCCCGGGACCCGAAGGGAATCCATGAAGATCTCGAACTCGGCTTCGGTCATGACGCTCTCGGAAGGTGAAGACGCACGGGGCGCAGCGACGCGGCGGAGGAATCCGTCAGATGGGGTACGGGCAGGCCGGTGCCGGCCCTCGCGGGACCGCCCCTGCATCAGCGTGCAGGGCGGGCGGCAGCGGTCTGTCCCAGCGGGTGGGGCATCCGCTCAGTAGCGTTCATTTCGCGCCGGAACGCTTGCGGGGAAAGATCAATTTTTCTTCTCGAGATCTCTGAACCGGCATTGCCCCGCATTTTTTTGTGGATCAAGTCTCGTTATTTTGCGACCGAAACCGGCCTCAGCGGGCCGCGGGCCGCCGTCAGGCTTGTCCGCCAAAGGCTTTCGCGGCAAGGCCGGAAGCCCCGTGGATGTTCAGCTTTGTCGACGGACGCGGCGCCAGAACGGCGAGAAAAAATCACAAAAAAAATATATCTCCTTAGATGCCCGCTTCGATCGGTGTGCCTAGTCTGCCCGCCATAGGGACAGCGACACGGCCGACTGGCTGGCCGGCTGACCGGCGGGGGATTCGATGGCAGGTCCATCGGCCGCACCCGGGTCGGCCACGGTTCGAGCGATCGAACGGCAGCGCATCGGCATTCAACACCCTCCATTACACGGTTCGCCTTTCACGGGGCGTGTTAACCGCGGGCGGATATCGGTCCGAGATCGGTATTCACAACTGAACGAATCGCCGGGAAGGCGAAGGGGAATGACCGATGAACTTTATTTACTGCAAGGTGTGGAGCAAGAGCCTGGGAACCTGGGTGGTCGCTTCGGAGTTGGCTAAGGGCGGCAAGAAGCAGGCGCGGAAGGCTTCGTCGGCGGTGGTGACGGTGGCTTTCATGATGATGACGGTCCCCGTGCCTCAAGCGTTCGCGATTGAGTGCGTCCAGGGAACGACTGGGTTTGCTTGCGGCACTGGGTCGAGCGCGGCGGGAAACTCGGTGGCGGTGGGTACCGAAGCCATAGCCACTGGTACTCAAGCGGTCACCATTGGCCATCAATCGAGAGCGGCTGGTGTCCAAGCGACTGCTCTTGGCGCGGGCGCGAGCGGTGCCGGCGCGCAATCCACTGCTCTCGGCATGCAAGCCTCCGCTACCAAAACCAATGCGACGGCCGTAGGCATGAGTGCTGACGCAACGGGCGATCACTCCACTGCCTTAGGAACGGGCGCCCAGGCTACTGAAACCAGTGCCACCGCGGTAGGCAAGGATGCGAATGCCGCGGGGACTTATTCCACGGCAATAGGCACCTTGTCTAAGGCGGATGCTACCGAATCCATCGCCGTAGGCGAGAACGCGCATGCGAAAGGCGCGGGCGCTATCGCCCTGGGCGGTAGCTTTACTGAGGCTTCGGCAGCCGAGGCCTTGGCCATCGACGCCATCGCGATCGGCCGTGACGCCGACGTCAGCGAGACCAGCGTCGGCAGTATCGCCATCGGCAACAAGGCCAAGGCCAATGCCCTGGATACCGTCGCACTCGGTCAATCGGCCACGGCATCTGCCCAGTACGCCTCGGCCTTCGGAGATTCAGCCAGCGCCTCAGCCGTCAGTGCCACCGCGGTGGGCTACCTGGCCACTGCATCCGGCTTACATTCCACTTCGGTAGGCACCGAGTCCGACGCGACCGGCACCGAATCGGTTGCCCTCGGCGAGTTCGCGCAAGCGACCGCTGCGGGCGCCGTCGCCCTTGGCGCCGGCCCCAGCGCGGTAGGAGCGGCCCGGGCTAACGCCGTCGATTCAATCGCGATCGGACGCGCGGCCGGGGTCGGCGCAGCGAACACTTCGGGCATTGCCCTAGGCCGTGGCGCCACCGTCAACGGCGCCTTCGGCATCGCTCAGGGCGATGGCGTCGTGTCCGGCGCAACCGGTCGCAACGTCGCCATCGGTTCGACCGGCACCACCGCCAACTCCAGCACCGCCATCGGCGGCGCCGTAGCCATCGGCCGCGCCCAGACCGCCAACGGCAACGGCGCGGTCGCCATCGGCGACCCGAATACCGCGACCGGCACCGGTGCGGTGGCGGTGGGTGCGGACAACACAGCCAACGGCCAGGGTGCCGTGGCCTTGGGCAACCTCAACACCGCGACCGGGCAGGGCTCGGTGGCGCTCGGCAACGCCAGCTCGGCCGGCGCCGCAGGCGCGGTGGCCATCGGCGACGGCGCCTCGGCCGGCATCGCGCGCAGCGTCGCACTGGGCAGCGGTTCGGCGGCCGCCGCCGCGGTCGGCACCGCCAGCACCGTGATCCGCGGCACCACCTACAACTTCGCCGGCACCGCGCCGACCAGCACGGTCAGCGTGGGCACGGCGGGTGCCGAGCGCACCGTTACCAACGTCGCCGCGGGCCGCCTCAGCGGCACCAGCACCGATGCCGTCAACGGCAGCCAGTTGTTCGCGACCAACCAGGCGGTGCAGGCCGCCGGCGCCGGCTTCAGCCTCACCGCGCAGGGTGCCAACGGCTCCAACGTCGACCCGAGCGAGGCGGTCGATCTGCGCAACACCGACGGCAACATCGCCGTCAGCAAGGTCGCGGGCGACAACAACGTCAACTTCGACCTGGCCGACGACATCACCGTCAACAGCGTCACCGCCGGCAACAGCCGACTCGACAACACCGGTCTGGTCATCTCTGGCGGCCCGAGCGTGACCGCGGCCGGCATCAATGCCGGCGGCCAGGTCATCAGCAACGTCGCCGCGGGTGTTGCCGCGACCGACGGCGTCAACAAGAGCCAGCTCGATGCGGTCGGCGCGACCGCCAATGCGGGCTTCAACGTCAGCGCGCAGGGCGCCAACAGCACCAACGTGGCCCCGGGCCAGACCGTCGACCTCAACAATACCGACGGCAATATCGTGGTCAGCAAGACCGGGGCCGACGATAACGTCGCCTTCGACCTGGCCGACGACATCACCGTCAACAGCGTCACCGCCGGTGCCACCACGCTCAACAGCACGGGTCTGACCATCACCGGCGGCCCGAGCGTGACCGCGGCCGGCATCAATGCCGGCAACCAGGTGATCAGCAATGTCGCCGCGGGCGTTGCCGGCACCGACGGCGTCAACAAGAGCCAGCTCGACGCAGTCGGCGCGACCGCGAATGCGGGCTTCAACGTCTCCGCGCAGGGCGCCAACAGCACCAACGTGGCCCCGGGCCAGACCATCGACCTCAACAACACCGACGGCAACATCGTCGTCAGCAAGACCGGCGCGGACGACAACGTCAGCTTCGAGCTGGCCGACGACATCACCGTCAACAGCGTCACCGCCGGTGCCACTACGCTCAACAGCACGGGTCTGACCATCACCGGCGGCCCGAGCGTGACCGCGGCCGGCATCAACGCCGGCGGTCAGGTCATCACCAATGTCGCTGCCGGCGTGGCCGCGACCGATGGCGTCAACAAGAGCCAGCTCGACGCAGTCGGCGCGACCGCCAACGCGGGCTTCAATGTCTCCGCGCAGGGCGCCAACGCCACCAATGTGGCCCCGGGCGAGACCGTCGACCTCAACAACACCGACGGCAATATCGTGGTCAGCAAGACCGGCGCCGACGACAACGTCAGCTTCGACCTGGCCGACGACATCACCGTCAACAGCGTCACCGCCGGCGCCACCACGCTCAACAGCACCGGCCTGACCATCGCCGGCGGCCCGAGTGTGACCGCGGCCGGCATCAATGCCGGCGGCCAGGTGATCACCAATGTTGCTGCCGGCGTGGCCGCGACCGATGGCGTCAACAAGAGCCAGCTCGATGCGGTCGGTGCGACCGCCAACGCGGGCTTCAACGTCTCCGCGCAGGGCGCCAACAGCACCAACGTGGCCCCGGGCGAGACCGTCGACTTCAACAACACCGACGGCAACATCGTGGTCAGCAAGACCGGCGCCGACGATAACGTCGCCTTCGATCTGGCCGACGACATCACCGTCAACAGCGTCACCGCGGGTGCCACCACGCTCAACAACACCGGCCTGACCATCGCCGGCGGCCCGAGCGTGACCTCGGCCGGCATCAACGCCGGCGGACAGGTCATCACCAATGTCGCCGCGGGTGTTGCAGGTACCGATGGCGTCAACAAGAGCCAGCTGGATGCCGTGGCTGGCGGCTCCACCTCGCTGGGCCTGAACTTCACCGGCAACGACAATGCCGCAGGCGATGTGCACCGCGATCTCGGCCAGACCTTGTCGATCCGTGGCGATGCAACCGCAGCCGGCAGCTACAGCGGCGGCAACATCAAGACGGTGACCGACCCGACCACCGGCGCGATCAACGTGCAGCTGGCCGACGCGCCGAAGTTCGGCAACGTCGTTGTCAACGATGGCGGCAGCGGCAAGATCAGCGGCGTCACCGCCGCCGATCTGAGTGCGGCCAGCACCGAGGCGGTCAACGGTTCTCAGCTGTTCCAGA
Source organism: Lysobacter antibioticus (assembly GCF_001442535.1). Lineage (NCBI taxonomy): Bacteria > Pseudomonadati > Pseudomonadota > Gammaproteobacteria > Lysobacterales > Lysobacteraceae > Lysobacter > Lysobacter antibioticus. The sequence goes on from NZ_CP013141.1 coordinate 1,893,191, forward strand.
CCAACCAGGACGTCGCGGCGCTCGGCACTCGCGTGACCACGAACGAGGGCGACATCGCCGCGCTCAACAATGTGGTCGGCCCGACCGACCAGGCCTATCAGGATGCCAATGGGCACGGCGTGCGTTATGTGCGTACCAACGACACCGGCTTGCCCGAGTCGGACGCCTTCGCGACCGGCGCCAATTCAACCGCGATAGGCTATAACGCCCAAGCGTCGGCCGAAGAGACGCTTGCGATCGGCGAAAATTCGGTCGCCAACCAGCTCAGCGCCACAGCGATCGGTTCCGGTGCGCAGAGCACCGGGGAGTACGCCATCGCCTTGGGCGATAACGCGCGTGCGAGTGGCAGACACTCGCTCGCCGTGGGCGACGAAGCCACGGCCAGCGGTGTGTTTGCGACGTCCGTGGGCGTCCTTTCGGACGCTTCCGGCGACTTTTCGTCGGCTCTGGGCATCGAGGCCAAAGCCTCGGGCAGGCGCTCGTTGGCCTTGGGTCATTTCGCTGCTTCGAGTGCGGAACTCGCCATCGCGATCGGCGCGGACAGTCAGGCCAGCCATGCCGGCAGCGTCGCGCTCGGCGCCAATGCGGTCGCCAACGGCGCCACCCTCGGCACTGCGGCCTACGTGCCGCCGGCCTCGACCTACGCGGTGGCCGGTACGGCACCGGTCGGCGAAGTGTCGGTCGGTGCGGCCGGTGCCGAACGCCGCCTAACCAATGTGGCAGCGGGCGCGGTCGATACCGATGCGGCCAACATCAGCCAGCTCAAGGCGGTGGACAGCAAGATTACCTCGCTGGGCCAGGACTCGCTGCTGTGGGACCCGACCGCGAACGGCGGTGCCGGTGCGTATAACGCCAACCATCTCGGCACCGGCCCGAACAAGATCGTCAACGTGGCTCCCGCCGATCTGAGCGCGGCGAGCACCGATGCGGTCAACGGCTCGCAACTGTTCCAGACCAACCAGGACGTGGCCGCGCTCGACAGCCGTGTGACCACCAACGAAGGCGATATCGCCAACCTCGACAACCGCGTCACCACCAACGAAGGCGACATCACCAACATCAAGAACCAGATGGGCCCGACCGACCCGGCTTACCTGCAGCAGAACGGCCGCGGTACGCGTTATGCGCGCACCAACGACACCGGCCTGGCCGAGGACGATGCGCACGCCCAGGGCGTGGGTTCGACCGCGGTGGGTTACAACGCCACCAGCTCGGCTGCCGATGCGGTCGCGATCGGTCGCGGCAGCCAGGCCAGCCATGCCGGCAGCGTCGCGCTCGGTGCGGGTTCGGTCGCCAACGGCAGCACGTTGGGCAATGCGGCCTACCTGGTCGGCGGCACCGCGACCGGCGAGGTCAACGTCGGCAACCGCCGCGTCACCGGCGTCGCCGCGGGCTCGGAAGACACCGACGCGGCGAATGTCGGCCAGCTCAAGGCGGTGGCGACCAGCGCCACCCAGGCCGAGCAGCGTTCGGTGAAGTACGACTGGAACGACCTCGATGCGGACGGCGAGATCGACCCGGGCGAAGTCGACTACAGCAAGGCGACCCTGGCAGGCCCGACCAGCACCGATGGCGGTGTCACCGGCGGCAGCAAGATCACCAACCTGGCCCAGGGCGAGGTGTCCGCCACTTCGACCGATGCGGTCAACGGCGCCCAGCTCTACAACGTCGCCGGCCCGAACGATGCGACCTACATCAGCCAGAACGGCCGCGGTACGCGCTATGCGCGCACCAACGACACCGGCCTGGCCGAGGCGGATGCGCATGCGCAGGCGGTGGGTTCGAGCGCGGTGGGCTACAACGCCACCGCCTCGGCCGGGAACGCCGTGGCGGTGGGCCGCGATTCGGTCGCCGGCCATGCCAACTCGGTCGCGCTCGGTGCCGGTTCGTCGACCACGGCCGGCGCGCAGAGCGGCTACAACGCGGCTTATGTCGGCAGCAGCAACTCGACCGGCCAGGTCCAGGTCGGCGGCCGCACCATCGGCGGCGTGGCGGCGGGCTCGGCGGCGGACGACGCGGTCAACGTCGGCCAGTTGCAGGCCGGCGTGAACGATGCGGTGACCCAGGCCAATGCCTACACCGACACGCGGGTCGACCAGATCGCCGGCAACGTCGCCCAGTACGACAACCGCATCAGCACCGTCGAAGGCGACGTCAACAGCGTCAAGAACGGCTCGGCGGGTCTGTTCCAGGTGAGCCAGGACAACACCGCGGCGCCGACGGTCAGCGGCGCCAATGCTTCGGCGGGCGGCGCAGGCGCGGTGGCTTCCGGCACCGGCAGCACCGCGCTCGGCAACGGCGCCATCGCCTCGGCGAACAATGCCGTGGCCCTGGGCGCCGGTTCGGTGGCGAACCAGGAAGGCACCGTGTCGGTCGGTTCGGCCGGCAACGAACGCCGGGTGAGCAACGTCGCGGCCGGTACGTCCGACACCGATGCGGTCAATGTCGCGCAGTTGAAGGGCTTCACCACCGGCGGCCTGCAGTACGACAAGAACGCCGACGGCAGCAACAACACCAACAGCGTGACCTTCAACCCGAACGGCAGCGGCGAGACCACCCTGCGCAACGTCGCGGCCGGCAAGGCCCCGACCGATGCGGTCAACGTCAGCCAGTTGGGGCAAGCGGTGACCACGGCCAACAGCTACACCGACAGCCAGGTCGCCACGGTCCGCAACGACGTGTGGAAGCTCGGCGACGACGTCCGCCGCCTGGAACGCAACATGCACTCGGGCATCGCCACCGCGATCGCGATCAAGCCGGCGCCCTACGTGGCCGGTCGCACGACGTACTACGCAGGCTTCGGCGCTTACAAGAGCGAAGCCGCGTTCGGCGTCAGCCTGCGGCATACCGCCGACAACGGGCGCTGGAGCCTGGAAGGCGGTGCATCGAGCAACAGCGACGGCATCGGCGCGTACATCGGCGTCAGCGGTGTGCTCGGCGATTGAGTAGGCACGGCCCGGCCCGCCTCGCGCGCATGCGCAAGGCGGGCCGGTTTTTGCGGTAAGCCGGCCGGCCTGCATCGGTGCCGGAATCGTCCCAGGGCGGCTGCGGCCGCCGTCGTACCTCGTCCGACCTGCGTCCAACCCACCCGCAGCGAAGACGTCCGCCTCTCCCCGTTGTGCAAGCGCTATTCATCGGAGTTCTTCGTATGAGCTTATCCCTGGTCGAATCGCCGCAATTCCGGTTCACCGACGAGCAGTGGCGAATCGTCGCCTCGCATCTTCCGCGCCAATACCAGGCGCGCATCCTCAACAACACCGGCGACTACCGCACTTTCATCGAGGCGGTGTTGTGGGTGGTCGCCAACAACGCGCCGTGGACCAGCGTGCCGCAGGGCTTCGGTTCGTGGCGGGCGATCTACGTGCGGTTCCTGCGTTGGTCGGAAAACGAACACTGGATCGCGGTGGAACGCGCCATCGGCATGGACAGCGAACTGGCCAAGGGCCTGCGCGAACGCGTCGAGCGTTACCAAGCGAGCAACCGCTGGCGCCGCAAGCGCGGCGAGGCGCTGTCGCCCAAGCCCGCTGCCGTGGAGAGCGACCTACAGGGCGAAATGGTCCGGCGCTGGGGCGTATTGAAGGCCGGCTGAGTCGCGCTGGAACGATCGGCGAAGCCAGGCTTCCACTTCCACACGCCGCATCCCCCTGCGGCGTTTACAGCGGTACCACGGCCGGCGCCCCCTCCGGCCCGCGGGCCGCTTCGCAGCCGCATCGGCTGCCTTTGCGTCGGGCCGGCCCCTCCCTGCGTGTTTCGGACGGTTCGACGCGCTTTTTCGCATGCTTGCCGGAACTCCCGCGTTCGCCCGGCTTTCGAGCGTCGCGCGCGGTTTCCACGCAACGGGTTCGTCGGCCTGCTGCGGGGCGGGCACTCGAATCGATCCACCTCTCCCACTGGAAAGTTATCGATGAAGAACGCCTCCGTCTTGAACCGTTCCTGCCTGGTCCTGGCCGCCATCGTTGTGTGCATGAGCCTGGCGCGTGCCGCGCACCCGGGCGACAGCAAGTTCGTCGATTGCGGCTCGACATCGAACGGCCTTTCGGTAAGGGCCGCCTCGGTGCAGCCCAGGCAGTTCGCCTGCCCGCGGGCAATCCTCGTCGGCGAGAGATACCTGCGCGCAGTGCGCAAGCAAGCCTTTGCGAGCGTTCGGATCAGCGTGAGCGGGGCGACCTGGATTTGCCGCGAGCGGCTGTACGACACCAATCCGGTGCTGGAGTGCGTCATGCAGCGAGAACCGCACGAGATCGTCGCCCTGGTCTCCTGAACGGGTATCGAGGCCGTCGACCCATTATCCGGACATGCTGCGGCATGTCCGCGACCCGCGCGAAACCGCATCCTGAGCGACCCTCGGCGTCAGGCGCCGAGAGAGCACGAGCGGGCTTGCCGAACGCCAGTAACGGCCGCATGATTATTCAGCATGTTCAGATCGCCAGCGCCCCTCGGAGGAACGCAGGCGACGAATGCTCGACCTGCGCCGCTACCCGCATCCAACGTTCCTGACGATCTTGCGCCGCACGACGGCGACACCAAGGTGAGAACACGATGACGACGCCGTGGCCCGCGGATGCCTGGTACCTGCAACTGGCCGATCTGACCATCGATCTGCGCTTTCGCCGGCTGATCCATTCCGGGCAAAGCGTGGAGTTGCCGCAGCGGGTCTTCGACCTGTGGCTGCTGTTGCTGAGCGAACCCAACCGGCTGCATACGCGCATCGAATTGTTCGACCGGCTGTGGGCCGGCACCATCGTCGAAGACACCAATCTTTCGCAGAACGTGTGGCTGTTGCGCAAAGCCCTGGGTGAGGAACGCAAGGGCTGGATCCGCACGGTGGCCAAAAGCGGTTACGTGTTCGAACTGCCGGGGCCGGTGCAATGGTTCAAACAATTGCCGCCGGCTTTGCAGCCGGGCGACGCGCTGATCGTTCCAAGCGATCCGGACACGTTCGCCGAGGCCGAGCAGCGAGATGCGCTCGCCGAACGGCCGGAGCAGGCCAGCCCGGCCGCGCCTTTGCCGGTCGCGGGCCCGGCGACGGGGCAGTTGCCCGATCCCGTGCCGTCGTCTACGGCGGTCGAAACCATGCTGCTGCCGGCTCCGGCTCCGGCTCCGGTTCCGGGTCCGTTTCCGGCAGCGACGGGGGGAGGGCGAAGCGGCAAGCGCGTGTGGGCGTTCGCTTTGCTCGGCCTCGTCGTGGTCGTCGCCGCGATAGCGCTGTTCGCCGATCGGTGGAACCGGTTCGGAGCGGGCAAGCCGGAGCTCAGCGTGGCGCTGGTGACGATCGAGGATCTGCAGGCCACCTCGAGGTGGCCGGCCAAGTTGCTCGAAGAGTGGCTGAGCTGGAAGCTGGGCAGCCTGCCCGAGGTGAATCTGCTCAGCGAAAGCGACTTGGCCGCCGATCAAGGTTCGGGGACGGTGCAAGTGGTGTTCCTGTCGTCGGTGCGCGTGCCCAACGACCCCGAGAAAATAGCGCTGTACGTGCGTTTCCAGGAGGACGGCAAGGAACAGCGCCTGGAGGTGAAGGGCGATCCTTCCGAGATGCCGGCCCTGGTCGATTCGGTGTCGCGCCAGCTCGTCGCCCGTTTGCTTCCCGCTCGCGAAACGCCATGGCCCGCGCTGGAACTCAGCGCGGCCGCGGCCCAGCGCTATGAGCAGGCGGCGCTGGCGCTGGATCGCCGCGACTGGATGTCGGCTGTTTCGATCGGCAGCGAAATCGTCGAGTCGGCGCCGCGCTTCGGCCTGATGCGTCTGCAATTGGCGCAAGCGCAGGCACGGCTGGCGCAGGGGGCCGCCGCGACGGCGCAGATGGAGCTCGCGGCCGAGTTGCTTGCGAGTGCGCCGCCGGAGGTGGCCGCATTGCTGGCCGCGCGGCGCCTCGCGCTCGATCCGCGCCGCGGCCAGGACGCACTCAAGGCCTTCGCCTCGCTGGCCGATCGGTTCCCCGACAAGATCGCCTATCAACTGGAGTACGCGCGATTGCTGGTGAATGCCGGCGAGCCGCGCGCGGCCTTGGCGCGGCTGGTCGATGCGGGTGGCCAGAACGCTGTCGGCGTACGCATCGCCAAGCATCTGTTGCGGGCGGACGCTTATCAGGCGCTCGGCGATCCGGCCCGGATGCGCATGGAGGCGGGCGCCGCCGAGCGTCTTGCCCGCGACGCCGGCCCCGGGTGGACGTTGGAACGGGCCGATGGCTTGCTGTTGACGGCGCGCGCCGACAGCCTGCAGTTTCCCGAGCGTCCGGTGCCTGCCGCCTACGAACAGGCGGCCACGCTGTACGAGCAAGGCGGCAATTCGACCGGTGCATTGCACGCACGGGTGTTGGCGCGCATGGCCGGCCCCTTGACCGGGGACGCGGACCCGGCCTTGGACGCGTTGCTGGCACGCGCCAACGCCGGCGGCTATCACCGTCTCGAAGTGGACGTGCTGGTCGCCAGCGCCGACCAGTACATGAAGGCCGGCGATGCCGACACGTATCGCGCGCGGCTGCTGCAGGCCTCGGCGGTCGCCAACGCTTCCGGCGATCTGCTGTCGATGGCGCAACTGGATTTCAGGTTGCTGCGAAACGATCTGCTGACCTTGCGATTCGACAGCGCCGCGGTGCGCATCGAGCGGCTGCGCGCTATGAAAGTCCAGGGCAACCTGGGCACGGCCTCGGAGCAGTTCGCTGCCAGCTTGCTGCTTCTGCGCGGGCATTACGCCGAGGGCTTGGAGGTCATCAATCGAGCCGAGCGCTTGTTGCCTGTGGTGCCCGCGGGCCAGGCCGAGTCGGAAGCTCATGCGCAACTGGCTTGCACGCGCGTGGTGCCCTTGGTGGCGCTGGGGCAGGTGGCTGAAGCGCGTCGCAATCAAGATCGCTGTTCGCGCGGCAACGCGGTGGTCTCGCGCTCGCGGGGCCTGCTCAGCAAGACCTACATCGAGCTGTTGTTGGGCGACCGCGTCCAGGCCGCGACCTTGCTGGACCAGGCCGAACAATCCTTGCCGAACAAACCGCCCGAGCGCTGGATTCAACTGCTGGAACTGGCCAGGCTGGCGACCCTGCTGGGGCAGCCGGAGAAATCCGAGCGCATCTATGCGCAATTGCTGCCGCAGCTGCAGCCGACCGGTTATACCGCTTATGTCGTCCAGACCATGACCGGGCAGGCCGAAAGTGCCGCGGCCATGGGCGAGTGGGCACGCAGCCGCGCCCATGCTGCGGAGGTTCGTCGGAGGATTCCCGCAGATCTATGGTTCTTGCTCAAACGATTGGAACTGGTCGCCATCGCCGATGCGCTCGAACACGGCGACCGGCGCACGGCCATCGCCAAGGCGAGCGCGTTGCATGCGAGCGTGCATCGGCTCGGCGATGCCGTGCTGGAAATGCAATTGCACAGCATGTTCGAACCGGGCGAGCTCAAGGACGATTGCAGCGCGGCCGAGCGCGAGGCCTTGGTCGCCCGCACCGGCATGCGCGGCAGCGACGTCGATTGGCTGAACCTCTCGGGACACACCGGCCGAGGCGCTTCGCGGTAGCGAGTCTGTGCCTGCAGCCAAACTTCCTGTCGATGGATTCTGGCAACCTAGCGCCGCATGACCGCGACCCCAAGGTGAGATCACGATGACCACGCCGTGGCCCGCGGATGCCTGGTATCTGCAACTGGCCGACCTGACCATCGATCTGCGCTTTCGCCGGCTGATCCATTCCGGGCAAAGCGTGGAGTTGCCGCAGCGCGTGTTCGATCTGTGGCTGCTGTTTCTCGGCGAGCCCAACCGCCTGCATACGCGCACCGAATTGTTCGACCGCTTGTGGGCGGGCACCATCGTCGAAGACACCAATCTGTCGCAGAACGTCTGGCTGTTGCGCAAGGCCTTGGGCGAAAAGCGCAAGGGCTGGATCCGTACCGTGGCCAAGAGCGGCTATGTGTTCGAGCCGCCGGGGCCGCTGCAGTGGTTCAAGGAGTTACCACAGGCCCCGCAGCCGGGCGCCGCGGCCATCGCTCCCAGGGATTCGAAAGCCTTCGTCGAGGCCGCCGAACGCAGCGCCTCTTTCGAGTCGCGGCAGGCGGTCGTCGCCGAACGTTCCGTCGAGACCGGTGCGATAACCGGGCGTATGTTCGATCCGGCGCCGCTGTCGACTGCCGTCGAAACCGGACCTGCACCGATACCGGCTGCAGGCCCGGCGTCGGTGCGCAGCGCGCGCAGCGGCAAGCGGGTGTGGGTTTTCGCGGCGCTCGCTTCGATCGTGGCGGCGGTGGCCGTGATCCTGTCGGTCCAGCACTGGAGCGGATTCGGAGCGAGCGAGCCGAAACTGGCGGTGGCGCTGGTGACGATCGAGGATCAGCAGACCACGACGCGATGGCCGGCCAAGTTGCTCGAAGAGTGGCTGAGCTGGAAGCTGGGCAGCCTGCCCGAGGTGAATCTGCTCAGCGAAAGCGATCTCGCCGCGGGGCAGGGGGCGGCCGCGGCCCAGGTGGTGTTCCTGTCGTCGGTGCGGGTGGCGAACGACCCGAACAAACTCGCGCTTCATGTGCGCTTCCAGAACGATGGCGAAGAACGGCACATCGCGGTGACGGGCGAACCCGCCGAGATGCCGGCCCTGGTCGATGCGGTGTCGCGGCAAGTCATGAGCCATTTGTTGCAGGTACCCGAAGCGCCGTGGCCTGCGCTGGAGCTGAGTGCGAAAGCCGCCCAGCGCTACGAGCAGGCGGCGCAAGCGCTCGATCGTCGCGATTGGATGGCGGCGACCGCTATCGGCAGCGAAGTGGTCGAGGCGGCGCCGCGCTTCGGGCTGATGCGCCTGCAACTGGCGCAAGCGCAGGCACGGTTGGCGCAAGGCGCTGCCGCATCGGCACAGATGGAGGCCGCGCTCGAACTGCTCCGGCCCGCGCCGGCCGAGGCGGTCGCGCTGCTGCAGGCGCAAGCCCTCGCGCTCGATCCGCGCCGCAGCCAGGACGCGTTGAAGGCGTTCGCGTCCCTGGCCGACCGATATCCCGACAACGTGGCTTATCGATTGGAGCACGCCCGCTTGTCGATCGATGCCGGCAAGCCGCAGGAGGCCCTGGCGCGACTGGCCGACGGCGCCGGCGATCGGCATGCAATCGCGGTGAGGGTCGCCCAGCATCTGTTGCGCGCCGAGGCCTACGGCAAACTCGGCGATCCCGCCCGGATGCGTACGCAGGCGAGCGCCGCCGAGCGCTTGGCCCGCCAAGCCGGTCCGGGATGGACTTTGGAGACAGCCGATGCCCTGTTGTTGAAGGCCCGGGCCGACAGCAATCAGTTCCCCGAACGCCCGGTCCCGCTTGCCTACGAACAGTCGGCCCAGCTTTATGAGCAGGGCGGAAATTCGACCGGCGCACTGCGCGCGCGGGTATTGGCGCGCACCGCCGGGCCGTTGACGGGCGATGCGGATCCGGCCCTGGACGTATTGCTGGCGCGTGCCAATGCCGGCGGCTATCACCGTCTGGAGATCGACGTCCTGGTCGCCAGCGCGGATCAGTACATGAAGGCTGGCGATGCCGACAGCTATCGCGCGCGATTGATGCAGGCGGCCGCCATCGCCAACGCGTCCGGAGACTGGGTCTCGATGGCGCGGCTCGACGTGCGCTTGTTGTACAACGACCTGTTGACGCTCAGGCTCGACAGCGCCGCCGTTCGCAGCGCACGTCTGCGTGAGCTGCAACTGCAGGGCAACCAGCGCCTGCTGTCGAACCAACTCGCCGGGGGCCTGGCCACGATGCGCGGGCATGCGGCGGAGGCTTTGGAAATCTCGCGCGAGACCGAGCGTCTGTTGCCGGCGTTGTCTGCGGGGCAGGAGGGCTCGGAGGCGCATGCGCAGTTGGGTTGCGCACGTACGGACTACTTGCTCGCCCTGGGCAGACTGGCCGAAGTGCGCAAGGAACTCGACCGCTGCTCGCAAGGCGACCGGCAAACCCTGCGTAGCCTGGTCTTGCTGGGCCGGAGCCAAGTGGCCTTGTTGGGAGGCGACTCCGTGCAGGCGGTCGGTTTGTTGGAGCAGGCCGAAGCATCGATGCCGAATGCCGCGCCGGACAGCTGGAATCAAGGCTTGGAGGTCGCCCGGTTGGCGACTGTGTTGGGCCGGACGGAGAAGTCCGAACGCATCTATTCGCAGTTGCTGCCGCCACTGCAGCGTAGCGGCTACACCTTGTTCGTCGCCCAGGCCATTACCGGGCTGGCGGAGAACGCGGCGGCCCGAGGCGATTGGGTGCGCAGCCGGATCCACGCCGCCAACGTGCGCAAGCTGATTCCCGGCGATGCATGGTTCTTGATCGCTCGATTGGATTTGCTGGCCGTTGCCGATGCGCGCCAGCATGGCGATCGGGCCACGGCGGTCGCGATGGCGAGCAAGTTGCACCAGCGCGCCAGGCAACTGGGTGACGTCATCGTCGAGATGCACGTGCACCGGATATTGGAGCCGGGCGCTTTCCACAATGATTGCAGCGCGGCCGAGCGCGAGGCCTTGGTCGCGCGCACCGGCATGCGCGGCATCGATGTCGATTGGCTCGTGCCTGCGGGCGAGGCCGCTCGAAGCGCCTCGCCCTGAGCCTTACACGACACGACGGAGGAAGGGCCGCCGCAGGGCGGTATGTGCCGGCCCGCGGTGCCTGCGCGTGATCGCGCCCGCGATCGACGACCCGTAAACCCGCCGGCGCTAAGCGGGCAGGGCGATACCTGTGCCAGTCGTCACTTACACAGACGCCCGCGAAGAGGGCGGCAACAAGTCGCTTGGCCACGGCGTTGACGGCGTCCGGGCCGTCGCTTGCGCCGGGCTGTTCGAGAAGCGTGAACGCCCGATGCACGGATTCTCTTCCGGCGTTCGAGCGAACGATTTTTTTATTCTCTGCGGGGCGGTGTTCTCTGTATCGTTCGGCTCGCAGTCGATCACCGTGATGCAGCGCTCATAAACGCTGCGAAGTATCCGGATCGATCGCGTCGCAAGCTTTCGCGCCCGCACGACGGATGCGGCGGCTGCCTCGCACCGTAACTGTTTCGAGATCGAAAGCGACGAGACGCCACCGCTCTTCGCCGAGGTGTCCGTACCCCCATGAATTCGCCATTGCCGGCTGCCATGCAGCCCGGGCAATCGTTTCGACTGTGCGTTGTTCGGTCGCAACGGCCGCGGCGATGGCATCAGATCGAGGTTGGATGAGCACGACCGATTTGTCCCAGGAACGCAGGGTTCGCATCGCCGCATCGTCGATCGCGGTGGCGACGACCTTGTCGATCGGCGCGCTGCTGTTCCGTCCGGTCGCGTTGCCGCCGGCGGCGTCGGCGATGGATGTAGTGCTGATCGATCGCATCGTGCGTATCGATTCGCCGCCTGCTGTTTCGCCGGCGAGCACCCAGCGCCCGGGCACAGCCGCGCCGGTCAGCAGAAATCCGGAGCCCCGGCGCGAACGGCCGCGCCAGCCGGACACTACCGCGCGCTCTGCGCAGACTCCGGTGACCGCCGAATCGCCGCCGCCGTCGCCTGACGCTGCCGTCCAGCCCGCGCCGCCGAACCGCTGGCTGCTGCCGGATCGTTTCAGCTTGCGCCCGCGCGATGCGCAGGCCGACCCTGCGCTGGCGCCGAAAGTGCGGGCGCCCGGAGACCCGAGCGAACGCAGCCAGTACTACGCCAAGAAGCTATTGGAACGCGGCAACCCGCTTGGCGAGCAGCCTGCGCCCTTGCACGACTGGTTCGACGACGCCAAGGCAGCACCGACGATATCCAAGCGGATCGCCGAAGCGCTGTACGGCAAGGAAATCCAATCGGCGAAAGCGCGGCCGCCACCGTCGGTGCGGTTCCGGCCGGAACTGCACGAGCGGCCGTCCGACCTCGGCAGCGAGGCCACCGGCAATGCCTACAAGGCAGCGGCCGTCGCTTACGAAGCGGTGCCCGGACTCGAAGGCGAAGCCAGCCGGCGTATCCGCGAAGCCATCGAGCTGCTGCTCAAGCTGCCCACGGCTTGCGAGCGGCAAACCGTGGAGGAGTGGCTGGCGCCCGCGCGCAAACACCTGGCCGAGCTGGAGCGCGTGGAATACGCCTACGGCCACGGCGCCGACCCGATACGCCGCGAGCACATGCTGCCGCGCGCCGCCGACACCGCCTACGATCAGGCCCGACGCGCGCTGTCGTATGCGGAAGGGCGGTTGGGTGGGTGTGGGAAGTGAGCAGCTAGAAACGAGTAGTGCGCGATTCACTCGCTGGCTTGGCGGTCGTCGGTGCGGCCATGCCTGCGCGAGGAGGCTTGTGGTGTAGGGCTTGCGGTGTTCGCTGCCTTAGACACAAAAAAAGCCGGAAACCCTGAGGTTTCCAGCTTCATTTGTGATCCGTAGATCGGTATTGGTGGAGGTGGGCGGAATCGAACCGCCGTCCGAAGGCACTCCATCCCCGGCACTACATGCTTAGCGCTCCGTTAGATCTCGCCCCCGAACAGCACGGCGCGCAAAGCGCATCCAGGAGCCAGCCTGTTTTGAGTTGACCGGGTGCTGACAGGCAACCACTCCCGGCGATTCCGTGATAATGACCCTACATTGCGAGCACGGACACAAGCAATTTCGGGGCTTACGCCTTAAGCGGCGAGAGCGTAGTTGTCGTCGTTGGCAACTAAAAGTTTGCAGCTGGATTTACGAGGAAAGCTACCCCCTCGGCATGCGCCAAGTGATTTCGCGACCCCCGTCGAAGCCAGTGCACCCCCGGGGACAGCAACCATCGTTGACGTGTTCAGTATAGGGGCTGGCGGCGGGTTCTCAAGCGTTACCGTGTAATGACGCACCGGCGATTCAGGCGCGGGGCTCTAACACGGTGCGCGGACACGCAGCCGCCGGCTATCGCGATGCGATCGGGTGGATGCGCGAACGGCCGCGTGCGCGGCCGTGCCGGGAGTCAGTTGCCGTCGAGCAGTTCGATCAGGGCGCGGCGCTTCTTGCGCGACAGCTTGCGCATCAGGCCCATCAGGCGCAGTTCGTCGGGGTCGCTGTATTTGGCGGCGTTTTCGCGCACCGACAACGATTTGCCTTCGATGGTGCCGCGGCCGGTCGCCAGCCACTCGAAGCTGACGTGTTGCTGCACGGCGATCTGCAGCATGCGTTCGAGTTCGGGCAGGGCCAGGCCGACCAGCCACTTGCGGGCGGTTTCTCGGCTGACGTCGTAGTAAGCGGATAGCGCGCCTGTGCGGGCCCGGCCTTTGGCGAATCCTGAAAAATCGAGGGCCTGGTGCAGCCGATTGGCGAATTCTTGGTGAGGCGCGTTGGTCATGAGGTCTCGCCGGAGCATCCTGCAGGGCTGAAACGTGGGCGCCGCCCACCCTGGCTGTCGGCCGGGCGAGGATAGCGCAACTCATTGTTGCGTACGCTTCCCGAAATTGATCACTCTTTTTGGTCGTTGAAAAGAGCAATTTGCGGTGGTAAGTTGGCTGGGCATGGATGCCACTCAGAGGTCACGCTATGGAAGGCAGAGCTAAAAAGAAGGCCCGGCGGAGTGCCGGCAACGCTGCGAACGAGGCCCTGGCGCCCCGAACCCGGGTCGCGCGCAGGCGGGCGCAAGGCGAATCGCCCAACCCCATCGAACGCTATATCGCCTGTTTCGCCACCGCCCGCGAGGCGGCATCGGCGGCCGGGGTGTCGGCGGCCATGCTGCGGCGCATGCGGGTGCGCGGCTATGTCTCGACCCGGGCGCGGGCGTTATTGATGGCCCAGGCCTGCGAGTTCCGGATCGAGGCGGTCGAGCTGATGGCCTTGCCGAAGGGGGACGGCTGATGGCCCGGTTCGAATCAGGGTTGCGGTCGGAGCTGGGGTCGGAGCTGGGCTTGGGGCAGGGCCTGGGCGCGTTGTTGCTGCAGCCGGCGGCGCTGGCCTTCGGGCTGTGCCTGTTGCTCGCGGCGGCGGGGTTGGCCGGGTGGTGGTGGCGACGGCGTCGGCGCCTGTCGCCGCACGAGCGCCTGGCCTGGCGCGCCGACCGCAACGGGCGCGCGCTGCTGCAACTGGCCGACGAGATCGAGGGTTTCCTGGTCCGGCAGCACCAGGCCGGCGTCTCGATACGGCAGCAGCGGCACTGGCCGCAACTGTGTCGGCAGGTCGCGGCCGAGCACCTGGAGTGCATCAATTGCCTGTTGCTGGAAGGGGTCTGGCACGAGGAGGGCAAGCCGCCCGGCGACCGTTGATCGGCGGCCGGGGCCGTGAAGCCGCCACTACAATCCGGCGGGTATGCTTGCGGCGATGACGACGACCGATCCGGCCGCCCACGCCAACCCCCCGAACGACGGGGTCGACTCCGAACTTTCCGGCCTGATGCCGCGACGCGGTTATCTGCTCGCGCTCGCGGTGTTGATCGGTGCGCTGATCCTGGTGTTCACCGCGTGGCGGATCGCGCGCGACCGCGAACTGCGTTCGGCGCAGGCCGAGTTCATCAGCCAGACCGTGCAGGTCACCGAGCTGATCCAGCAACGTCTGGTCAATTACGAACTGGTCGCGCGCGGCGGCGTGTCGTTGTTCGCCTCGGTGCAACGGCCGACGGCGGCGCAGTGGAAGGCCTATGTCGAAGGCATGAACATGCAGCGCCGGTTTCCGGCGACGCTGGGCCTGGGCTTCAGCGGCTACGTGCCGCAGCGGCTGCTGGTGCAGTTGCAGAACGAATGGCGCGACGCCGGCTACGGCTTGCTGTCGATACGGCCGCAGGGCCGGCGCGAGGTCTATGGGCCGATCCTGTACCTGGAGCCGAAGACCCCGGCCAACGTCGCCGCGATCGGTTACGACATGTACGCCGAGCAGGTGCGTCACACCGCCCTGGAAGCGGCGCTGGACTCGGGCCAGGCCTGGCTGTCGGGCAAGATCCAGTTGATCCAGGACGGCGACAAGCAGAACACCGGCATGCTGTTGGCTTTGCCGGTCTACCTCGGCGGCGGGCGCCCGCAGACCCTGGAGCTGCGGCGCGCGGAAATGCAGGGCTGGGTGTACGTGCCGTTCCGCATGGGGCGTTTCGTCGAAGTGGCGCTGGGCGACACCCACGGCGACATGCGTTTCCGTATTTTCGATGAAACCGGCGGGCGCGACGAGCTGCTGTACGCCAGCCCGAACCTGAAGACCGATACCACCGCGGCCTTCGTGCACCGCGCCGCGTTCGACATCTACGGCCGCACCTGGCGCATCGAGTACGAATCGGCGCCGGTCGAGCAGGCGGTGCCGCGGCTGGAAGGCCTGCGCAACATGTTCGCCCTGGGCCTGTTCTCGGCCTTGTTGCTGTACAGCATCGCCTTGATGCTGGCGCGCACCGAGTCGCGCGCGCGCCGCATCGCGTTGCGCATGACCGAAGACTTCCGCCGCAGCGAAACCCGGTTCCGCAGCGCCATGCAGTACTCGGCGATCGGCAAGGCCTTGCTCGACAGCGAGGGCCGCATCGTCGATTCCAACCCGGCCCTGGCCACCATCGTCGGCCTGGGGCCGGCGCAGTTGCTGGGCCAGCGTTTCGACAGCCTGCTCGAAGACGACGACGCCGAAACGCCGAGCGGCGCCAGCTACACCGAAGAGGACGGCGTGCACCGGGCGACGCGCCGCCTGCGCCGCGCGCACGGCGTCGCGCGCCAGGTGCAGCTGACCTATTCGCCGGTGCCCGGCAACGTCGGCCAGGACATCAGCGGCCTGGTCCAGGTCGAGGACGTGACCGAGCGCATGCGCGCGGAAGCGCGCGTGCACGCGCTCAACCGCACCCTGGAGGCGCGCGTGGCCTTGCGCACGCGCGAGCTCAGCCAGGCCAACCAGGAGTTGGAAGCCTTCGCCTACAGCGTCTCGCACGACCTGCGCGCGCCCTTGCGCGCGATCGACGGCTTCAGCCGCATCCTCGGCGAGAAATACGCCGACCGTTTCGACGCCGCCGGCAACGATTACCTGGCGCGGGTGCGCAAGGCCGCCGCGCGCATGGGCGATCTGATCGATGCGCTGCTGAAGATGTCGCGGCTGGCGCGCAGCGAGCTCAAGCACGAATCGGTCGACCTGAGCCGGGTCGCCAACGAGGTGATCGAAGAGCTGCGCATGGGCGATGGCCAGCGCAAGGTCGAGGTGTCGATCGAGCCCGGCATGCAGGTGATCGGTGATGCCTCCTTGCTGCGCAACCTGCTCGGCAACCTGCTCGGCAACGCCTGGAAGTTCACCCGCGACCGCGACCCGGCGCGGATCGAGTTCGGCACCCAGGAGACCGCGAGCGGCGTGCGCGAGTTCTACCTGCGCGACAACGGCACCGGTTTTCCGCAGGCTTATGTCGACAAGCTGTTCCGGCCGTTCCAGCGCCTGCACAGCGTCGAGGATTTCGCCGGCCACGGCATCGGCCTGGCCTCGGTCAAGCGCATCGTCGAGCGCCACGGCGGCACGATCCGCGCCGAAGGCCGCGAAGGCGAGGGCGCGTCCTTCTATTTCACCTTGCCGCATGACGGGGGTGGGCGAGGGGAATGAGGCGAGGGGACGTGCGCTGAGATGGGCCGCTAAGGCGGTGCGTTAAGCTTGGCGAGCAGCTGGCTTACGCCGCTCCTGCCGGCCAGATAGATGGGAACGGTTGGGCCGGCTTCGGAGGCGAGATCGCCCCTCGTTTCAGTCCACTTCGGTTGGTCGCGGCTCGCGCCGCTCCTACCCCAAAGCGGCGACCTGCCCGGGTAGGAGCGGCGCAAGCCGCGACCGCGAAACCCCACGCGCCGGCGCCAACGACCGCAGCCCGCGCATGGCGGGCCGGGTGTTGCGTGTCGGATGAGGCGAGGGGCCGTGGGGACGGTCCGCCGATGCGGGTCGAGGCCTCGATTATCGTCGCGAGGTGTTGTCGCCGGTCGCGGCTCGCGCCGCTCCTACCCCCAAAGCAGCGACTTGCCCGGGTAGGAGCGGCGCAAGCCGCGACCGCGAAACCTCACACGCCGGCGCCAACCGCCGCAGCCCGCGCATGGTGGGCCGGGTGTTGCGTGTCGGATGAGGCGAGGGGCCGCGGAAACGGTCCGCCGATGCGGGTCGAGGCCTCGATTATCGTCGCGAGGTGTCGGTTGCCGGTCGCGGCTCGCGCCGCTCCTACCCCCAAAGCGGCGACTTGCTCGGGTAGGAGCGGCGCAAGCCGCGACCGCGAATTTCACACGCCGGCGCAGACGACCGCAGCCCGCGCATGGCGGGTCGGGTGTTGCGTGCCGGATGAAGCGAGGGGCCGCGGAAGCGGTCGGCCGATGCGGGTCGAGGCCTCGGTTATCGTCGCGAGGTGTTGTCGCCGGTCGCGGCTCGCGCCGCTCCTACCCCCAAAGCAGCGACTTGCCCGGGTAGGAGCGGCGCAAGCCGCGACCGCGAATTTCACACGCCGGCGTAAACGACCGCAGCCCGCGCATGGCGGGTCGGGTGTTGCGTGCCGGATGAAGCGAGGGGCCGCAGAAACGGTCCGCCGATGCGGATCGAGGCCTCGGTTTTCGTCGCGAGGTGTTGTCGCCGGTCGCGGCTCGCGCCGCTCCTACCCCCAAAGCAGCGACTTGCCCGGGTAGGAGCGGCGCAAGCCGCGACCGCGAAATCGATGCGGCCGCGCAGGCAAACGGCCCGCGCACGGGCGGGCCGGATGGTGGGTGCTTTACGGAACCCGCCGGTCGGCGGGCCCCGAATCAGGCGTCGCGGTTGTGCCGGCGCATCACGCGCTGCTTTTCGCGCGCCCAGTCGCGTTCCTTGCTCGCCTCGCGCTTGTCGTGGCTCTGCTTGCCCTTGGCCAGCGAGATTTCGAGCTTGACCTTGTTGCCTTTCCAGTACATCGCCGTCGGCACGACCGTGTAGCCGTCGCGCTGGACGCGGCCGATCAGGTTGTCGATCTCGTTGCGGTGCAGCAGCAGCTTGCGGGTGCGGCGTTCCTCGGCGACGACATGGGTCGAGGCGGAGATCAGCGGGCTGATCTGCGCGCCGATCAGGAACATCTCGTCGCGCAGGATGACGGCGTAGCTTTCGGTGATGTTTGCGCGTCCGGCGCGGATGGATTTGAGCTCCCAGCCCTGCAGCGACAGACCGGCCTCGAAGCGTTCTTCGAGGTGGTAATCGTGACGCGCACGCTTGTTCAGCGCGATGGTGCCGCCCGCGCTGCCCTTTCCTTTATCCTTGCCGGCCTTGTTGTTCGTAGTTTTAGCCATGAGCGATTGTCTCCGATCCGGAGGCGGTTTGGCAGCCATCCGCGGCCTTCGCCCGGCTACGATGCCGCTTGCGGCAACCGGCGGTCTGTTTTTCCCCGCTTGAAATCCGCCCCGCGGCCCCTATTGCGATAAGCACATGCCTACGATTCGCCGTTCCGCCCTCGTCGAACACTCCGCCGCGCGCATGTTCGCCCTGGTCAACGATGTCGCCGCGTACCCGCGCCGTTTCGACTGGTGCGAGCAGGCGCTGGTGCTCGAAGCCGACGAGGCCCACATGGTGGCGCGGCTCGACCTGGGCCTGGGCGCGCTGCGGACCTGGTTCACCACCCACAACAGCTTGTCGCCGCCGCACCACATCGAGCTGAAGCTGGTCGACGGGCCGTTCCGCAAGCTCGGCGGGCGCTGGGAATTCCACGCCCTGGACGAGTCGGCCTGCAAGGTCACCCTGACCCTGGAGTTCGAGCCGGCGGTGAAGCTGCTGGGGCCGGCGATGGCGCTGGGCTTCCAGAGCCTGGCCGACCGCATGGTCGATGATTTCGTGCGGGTCGCCGATCGCGGCGCCGAACCGGCGCTGCCGCCGGTGACCGGCCCGAGCCCGGCCTGAGCGGCATAGCGGTGAAGATCGAGCTGGTGCGTGCCTGGCCGCGTCGTTTCGAGGCGCTGAGCCTGGAACTGGCCGACGGCGCCACCGTCGCCGACGCGCTGGACGCGGCCGGTTGGGGCGCGGATGCCGAGATCACTGGCTACGCCGTGTTCGGGGTCAAGGCGGTCGCGGATACGCCGCTGCACGATGGCGACCGGCTCGAACTGCTGCGGCCCCTGCAGCTCGACCCCAAGGAAGCGCGCCGCCGCCGCGCCGCCCAGCGCCCGCTCAAGAAATAATCGCGCGCAAAACAACGACGGCCCGGACGCAGGGCGGCCGGACCGGCAGGGCAAACGCTGTAGCGGAGCGCGGCGCGACCCGAGGCCGCGCGGCGGGGATCAGCGCCGGCGGCGCTTGTCCTTATCCTTGTCCTTGGCCAGGTTGCGGCCGAACTGCTTGACCGAGGCGCGGGCGATCTGCTCGTCCTGCTCGGCGAAGTAGTCGCCTTCCCACTTGGTCAGGCTGTCGTTCTCGAACCACAGGGTCAGGTTCTTGCGATCGGTGTGGCCGAGGCGGTCGACGCGCTGGGTCGAGGTGTAGTCCCAGCGGTTCTGGTGGAACGGGTCTTCGATCGACGGGGTGCCCAGCAGCAACTGCACCTGCTGCTTGGTCATGCCGGTCTGGAGCTGGTCGATCGCGGTCTTCTCGAGCAGGTTGCCCTGGTAGATCGGCTGCTTGTAGATGATGCCGCAGCCGGCGGTGAGCATGGACAGCGAGAGGACGAGCAGGAGCTTACGCATCGGGTAGGGTTCTGCGGCAGTCGAAGGCAACGAGGCCGATGATACACTGAAGCCCGCACCCACCAAGGGCGGATCACGGCGCGCGGAGACCCCTCGCGTTCATCCGCCATTCCGGCCCAGCCAGCCCCGTCCGCTCCATGCGCAGCCGCCCGCGGCCACGGCCAGCCGGTCAACACCCAGGCACGGCGAACGCCGGCCGAATCGATCTGAAGGGAACACTCATGGAATCGCAGGACCTGCGCAACGTCGGACTCAAGGTCACCCATCCGCGTCTGCGGATCCTGGAGCTGCTGGAGCAATCCAAGCCGCGCCACATGACCGCCGAGGACATCTACCGGATGTTGCTGGAAAAGGGCGAGGACATCGGCCTGGCCACGGTCTACCGCGTGCTGACCCAGTTCGAGTCGGCGGGGCTGGTGCTCAAGCACAACTTCGAGGCCGGCCAGTCGGTGTACGAGCTCGACCGCGGCCATCACCACGACCACATGGTCGACATCGACAGCGGCAAGATCATCGAGTTCGAAAGCTCGGAGATCGAAGAGCTGCAGCGCAAGATCGCGGCCAAGCACGGTTACGAGATCGAAGAGCACTCGCTGGTCCTGTACGTGCGCAAGAAGAAGTGAAGGCCGCCATGTCCGGCGAGACGATGTTGCCGTGCTCGTGCTGCGGCGAACTCGTCGCGCTGTCGGACATGGAGTACTCCTTCACCTTTCCGGACGCTTATCACGCCCTCGACAACGCCGCGCGTTGCGCGCCGGACACCTTCTGCGACGCGAATTTCTGCGCGATCGGCGGCGGCCAGCTGTTCGTGCGCGGGGTGATTCCGTTGCCGGTCGAAGGCGGCGGCGACTACTGCATCGGCGCCTGGGTCGAACTGGCCGAACACGATTGGCGCCTGGCGCGGATGATGTGGGACGAGCCCGGCAACGACCGCGTGCCCGAGTTCGCCGGCACCCTGGCCAACCACATCCCGCGCGTCTACGAGTTCAGCACCCTCGGCCTGGAGCTGCGGGTGCAGTTGCACGACGACACCCGCCCGACCTTTCGCCTGCTCGACAGCGGCCATCCGCTCGAAGACGAACAGCGCCAGGGCATCACCCCGCACCGGGCGGCGTTCTTCACCGGGCTGCCGGACCTCGATTGAGGCGGCTATCGATCGAGCTTGCTCGATCGATCCAGGCCGAAGCCGCTCCGAGGCGAGCTTGATGCCGGCTCCGAATCCCGAATCCCGAATCCCGAATCCCGAGTCCCGAGTCCCGAGTCCCGACCTCAGACCACGTCGGCCAGCAGCCGCTTGGCCGCGGCACGCACTTCTTTATTGAGTTCGATGCCGCCGAGCATGCGCGCGAGTTCTTCTTCGCGCTGCTTGGCGCCGAGCACCTGCACCGCGCTCTGGGTCACGCCTTCGCTGGCGGCCTTGCTGACCCGGTAGTGGGCGTGGCCCTGGGCCGCGACCTGGGCCAGGTGGGTCACGCACAGCACCTGGCGGCTGGCGCCGAGCGCGCGCAACTTCTGCCCGACGATCTCGGCCACGGCGCCGCCGATGCCGGAATCGACTTCGTCGAAGACCATGGTCGCGACCGCGTCCAGGCCGAAGGCCGCGACTTCGATCGCCAGCGAGATGCGCGAGAGTTCGCCGCCCGAGGCGACCTTGCGCAGCGGCCGGGCCGGCTGGCCGGGGTTGGCCGCGACCAGGAATTCGACGCGTTCGCCGCCTTGCGGGTCGGGGCGGTCCTCGTCGAGCGGTTCCAGGGCGACGTCGAAACGTCCGCCGCCCATGCCGAGTTCGCCGATCAGTGCGCTGGTGGTTTCGGACAAATTCTTGGCGGCCTTGCGGCGCGCCTCGCCGAGGGTGTCGGCGGCGCGGCGCCACTGCGCGCGCGCGCTGTGGATTTCGCCGTCGAGCACTTGCAGGCGATCGCCGGCGCTGCGCAGCAGTTCGAGCTCGCCGGCCATGCCGTCGCGGGTGGCGGGTAATTGCTCGGGTGCGACCCGGTGCTTGCGCGCCAGCTCGTGCAGGCGGCCGATCTTGTTCTCGATCTGCTCGAAGGCTGAAGGGTCGAGGTCGAGGTCGTCGCGGACCCGGTCGAGCAGGGTCAGCGCTTCGTCGATCTGGATCGCGGCGTTGTCGAGCATGGCGTCGACATCGTTCAAGCGCGGCTCGTGCTCGGCGACGCGTTGCAGCTCGCCGCGCACTTGTTGCACCAGCCGGGTCAGCGACGGGCCTTCGTCGCCGCCGAGGCGGGCGAAGGCCGATTCGCAGGCGGCGATGAGGCCGGCGGCATGAGCATGGCGGCGATGGTCGCTGAGCAGCTTGGCCAAGGCCTCGGCTTCGAGCACTTCGCGCTCGAGTTCGGCGTGTTGATGTTCGAGCCAGGCGATGCGGTCGGAGACGTCGCCCTGCGCCGACAGCGTGTCGCGTTCGCGCAGCAGCGCGCTCCACTGCTGCGCGGAGGCTTCGACCACGGCCAACGGCGCGTCGTGGCGGCCGTAGGCGTCGAGCAGGCCGAGCTGGCTGGCGCGCGACATCAGCGCCTGCTGTTCGTGCTGGCCGTGGATCTCGACCAGGCGCCCGGCGAGCTCGCCGAGCTGGCTCAGGGTGACCGGGCGGCCGTTGATCCAGGCGCGCGAACCGCCATCGGCGCGGATCACCCGGCGGATCTGGCAGATCGCCGCCTCGCCGTCGCCGGTTTCGTCGAGTTCGTTGTCGCGCAGCCAGGCCGCGGCCAGCGGGGCATCGTCGAGGGTGAAGTCGGCGACCAGTTCGGCGCGGTCGGCGCCATGGCGGACCACGCCGCTGTCGGCGCGCAGGCCGGACAGCAGACCGAGGGCGTCGACCAGCAGCGACTTACCGGCACCGGTTTCGCCGGAGATCACGGTGAGGCCGGGACCGAAGCTGAGTTCGGCGGCGCTGACGACGGCGAATTGCTTGAGCGAGAGGTGAGCGAGCATGCGGCGGCGATTGTGCCTTGGCGGTGCGGGACTGGGAATGGGCGGCAAGCGGGCCGGAGGGTAGGGCGGATGCGGATCACAGGGTGAGACGAGCGGATGCGCGCGCCGCCGGCAGTGTGCACGAGGATTCTTACCGATGCCGACGCAGCGCGCATAGCCGGGCGACGGATGCGGACCGCCATCGGCGAATCCGGGCAAGGCGCTTGCGCCGGCGGGCGTCCGCGCCTATATCCACAGCATGAATCGCCGACCGCCCGATCCGAGCCTCGACCCGCGCGCGCGGCAACTGCTGCGCACTCTGATCGGCCGTTACATCCACAGCGGCGAACCGGTCGGATCGCAGACCCTGGCCAAGCACGCCGGCCTCGACGTCAGCGCGGCGACGATCCGCAACATCCTGGCCGACCTGGAAGACGTCGGTCTGCTCAGCGCGCCGCACGCCTCGGCCGGGCGCATCCCGACCGTGCAGGGCTACCGCTTGTTCGTCGACTCGCTGCTGCAGGTGCGGCCGTTGCCGGAAGGCGAGGTCGCGCGCTTGCGCAGCGAGCTGCCGTCGGGCTCGGGCACCCAGGCCTTGCTCGGCAGTGCTTCGGAGCTGTTGTCGGCGATGACCCACTTCGTCGGCGTGGTCAGCGTGCCCAAGCGCGAGCAGTTCGCGTTCCGGCGCATCGATTTCGTGCCGCTCGACGCCCAGCGGGTGCTGGCGATCCTGGTATTCGCCGACCAGGACGTGCAGAACCGCATCATCCAGACCCGCCGCCCCTACGACGCCGGCGAGCTCGAACGGGTGGGCAACTACCTCAACGCACACTTCGCCGGGCGCCCGGTGGCCGAGATCCGCGCGACCCTGCTGCTGGAGCTGCGCAACGCCCAGTCGGAGATGCAGACCCTGCTGGCGCAGTCGGTCGAGCTGGCCGAGCAGGTGCTCATGCCCGACAACGACGACATGGTCCTGGCCGGGCAGACCCGGCTGATGGGCGTGCAGGAGCTGGCCGACCTGGACCGGCTGCGCGAGCTGTTCGAGGCCTTCGCCCGCAAGCGCGAGATCCTGCAGTTGCTCGAACGCACCGTGCGCGCCCCGGGGGTGCGCATCTTCATCGGCGAGGAGACCGGCCTGGCGCCGCTGGAGGGCGTGTCGCTGGTGACCGCGCCGTACACCGCCGGCGGCCGCGTGCTCGGCGTGCTGGGGGTGATCGGCCCGACCCGCATGGCCTACGACCGGGTGATCCCGGTGGTGCAGGCGGCCGCGGATGCGCTGGGGGATGCGTTCGCGGTCACCGAAGGGGACTAGGCGAGGGCGGTGACCCGTCCCGGACGCCCGGGGTAGGAGCGGCGCGAGCCGCGACCCACCGAAGTGGACTGAAACGAGGGGCGGTCCCGCCTTCGAAGCCGGTCCAGCCGTCCCCATCTATCCAGCCCGTCCAAAGCCCCGGGGTAGGAGCGGCGCGAGCCGCGACCGCCATCTTTCGGGTGGGGCGGATCTCTTGTAGGCCATCGGCTTCGGGCCGAGCCGGGGTCGATCGCTTCGGTTGGTCGCGGCTTGCGCCGCTCCTACCCCTGAAGCAGGGGCGCCGGGGTGCGCAATCGCCTCCCGAAACCCGCCGCTCGACGCCGATGCCGGGCGATCGATGCAGATCCGGGCACTTGAACCGCACCATCGCGGCCCCATAGCTGGCCTGTCGCGGAAAAACCGCCAGGACCTAGCATGAACCAACACGATCCTTATTCCGAACTCAACCCAGCGGCCCAGGACGAGGTCCCGGGCACCGAGGTGTCCGAAGTCGAGGCGCTGCGCGCCGAGCTCAGCAAGCTGCGCGAGGACACGCTGCGCGAACGCGCCGAACTCGACAACCAGCGCAAGCGCGTGTCGCGCGACGTCGAGATGGCGCGCAAGTTCGCCAACGAGCGCCTGCTCGGCGACCTGCTGCCGGTGATCGACAGCCTCGAGGCCGGCCTGGCCGTGGCCGGCGACGACGCCAGCGCGTTGCGCCAGGGCATGGAACTGACCCTGCGCCAGCTGCTCAAGGTGGCCGGCGACAACGGCCTGGTCGCGGTCGACCCGGCCGGCCAGCCGTTCAACCCGGAGCATCACCAGGCCATGAGCATGGTGCCGGCGCCGGGCGTCGCGCCGAACCATGTGGTCCAGGTCTACCAGAAGGGCTGGCTGCTCAACGAGCGTCTGCTGCGCCCGGCGCTGGTGGTGGTCGCCCAGGACGCCTGAACGACCCCGGGGCGGTCCCGGCTGCGGCTCGCCGCGGTCGCGAAACCGAAGCGGGGTGCGGCGCGAGCCGCGAACGGACGTTCCGGGAAGGGCCGGGACGGACGTCATGAGGGCGGGGCACGGGCGCTTGAACTGCCCGGCACCTAGCCCCAAATAACGAACATCGGCGGCACGGCGCACAGCGCGGACCGCCCCAACTATTCAAGCATTCGAGAGGGAGCACTACGTATGGGCAAGATCATCGGCATCGACCTGGGCACCACCAATTCCTGCGTCGCAGTGATGGAAGGCGGCAAGGCCAAGGTCATCGAGAATTCCGAGGGCGACCGCACCACGCCGTCGATCGTCGCGTTCACCAAGGACGGCGAAGTCCTGGTCGGCGCCTCGGCCAAGCGCCAGGCGGTCACCAATCCCAAGAACACCTTCTATGCGGTCAAGCGCCTGATCGGCCGCAAGATGACCGACGCTGAAGTCCAGAAGGATCTCGGCCTGGTGCCGTACGCGATCGTCCCGCACGACAACGGCGATGCCTGGGTCGCGACCCTCGACGACAAGAAGATGGCGCCGCAGCAGATCTCGGCCGAAGTGCTGGGCAAGATGAAGAAGACCGCCGAAGCCTACCTGGGCGAGCCGGTCACCGAAGCGGTCATCACCGTTCCGGCCTACTTCAACGACAGCCAGCGCCAGGCGACCAAGGACGCCGGCAAGATCGCCGGCCTGGAAGTCAAGCGCATCATCAACGAGCCGACCGCGGCGGCGTTGGCCTACGGCATGGACAAGAAGGGCGGCGATCGCAAGATCGCGGTCTACGACCTCGGCGGCGGCACCTTCGACGTGTCGATCATCGAGATCGCCTCGGTCGACGGCGAGATGCAGGTCGAAGTGCTGTCGACCAACGGCGACACCTTCCTCGGCGGCGAAGACTTCGACAAGCGCGTCATCGACTACTTGGTCGAAGAGTTCCAGAAGGACCAGGGCATCGACCTGCGCAAGGACCCGCTGGCCCTGCAGCGCCTGAAGGACGCGGCCGAGCGCGCCAAGATCGAGCTGTCGTCCTCGCAGCAGACCGAAGTCAACCTGCCGTACGTCACCGCCGACGCCTCGGGCCCGAAGCACCTCAACATCAAGTTGACCCGCGCCAAGCTGGAGTCGCTGGTCGAGGACCTGGTCAAGAAGACCATCGAGCCCTGCCGCATCGCCCTCAACGACGCCGGCCTGCGTGCCAGCGACGTGGCCGAAGTGATCCTGGTCGGCGGTCAGACCCGCATGCCCAAGGTCAGCCAGGCGGTGGCCGAGTTCTTCGGCAAGGAACCGCGCAAGGACGTCAACCCGGACGAAGCCGTGGCCGTCGGCGCCGCGATCCAGGGCGGCGTGCTCGCCGGCGACGTCAAGGACGTGCTGCTGCTCGACGTGACCCCGCTGTCGCTGGGCATCGAGACCCTGGGCGGCGTGTTCACCAAGATCATCGAGAAGAACACCACGGTGCCGACCAAGGCCTCGCAGACCTTCTCGACCGCCGAGGACAACCAGTCCGCGGTGACCGTGCACGTGCTGCAGGGCGAGCGCGAACAGGCCCGCTTCAACAAGTCGCTGGCCCGCTTCGACCTGTCCGGCATCGAACCCTCGCCGCGCGGCATGCCGCAGGTTGAGGTGTCGTTCGACATCGACGCCAACGGCATCCTGCACGTCAGCGCCAAGGACAAGAAGACCAACAAAGAGCAGAAGGTCGAGATCAAGGCCGGCTCGGGTCTGTCCGAGGAAGAGATCGCCAAGATGGTCGCCGACGCCGAAGCCAACCGCGAGGAAGACCAGAAGTTCCACGAGCTGGTGCAGGCGCGCAACCACGCCGACGGCCTGATCCACATGGCCCGCAGCACGATCAAGGAGCACGGCGAGAAGTTGCCGGGCGACCAGATCGGCCGCGCCGAGGCGGCCATCGCCGACCTCGAAACGGCGATGAAGGGCGACGACAAGGGCCAGATCGAGGCCAAGTCGAAGGCGCTGGAAGAAGCCGCGCAGTCGCTGTTCGCCGCGGCCCAGGCCGCGCAGCCGGACGCCGGCGGCGCCGCTGAAACCGGCTCGGCCAAGTCCGAGGACGTGGTCGACGCGGAATTCACCGAAGTGAAGGACGACGACAAGAAGTAAGCCGGGAATCGGGAATCAGGAATCGGGAATCGGAAGAGCCAGGCTCTGCCGGTTCCCGATGTCCTTTCCGACCTGGTAAGTCCTCGCTGTAACGAATCCCGACTCTCGAATCACGAATCCCGGCCTTATGAGCAAACGCGACTATTACGAAGTGCTGGGCGTTGCGCGCAACGCCGGCGACGACGACCTCAAGAAGGCCTATCGCCGCTGCGCGATGAAACACCATCCGGACCGTAACCCGGGCGACGCGGCCGCCGAGGCTGCGTTCAAGGAATGCAAGGAGGCCTACGAGGTCCTGGCCGACGCCAACAAGCGCCGCGCCTACGACCAGCACGGCCACGCCGCGTTCGAGCACGGCATGGGCGGCGGTGGCGGCGGCCCCGGCTACGCCGACATGGGCGATATCTTCGGCGACATCTTCGGCAACATCTTCGGTGGCGGCGGAGGAGGCGGCGGTGCGCGCGCGCCGCGTCGCGGCGCCGACATCGGCTACGTGATGGAGCTGTCGCTGGAAGAGGCGGTCGGCGGCATCGAGAAGCAGATCGAAATACCGACCCTGGACGCCTGCGACACCTGCGAAGGCAGCGGTTCGGCCGACGGCAAGGTCGAGAGCTGCACGACCTGCGGCGGCCGCGGCCAGGTGCGTTTCCAGCGCGGCATTTTCTCGATGCAGCAGACCTGCCCGCATTGCAACGGCCGCGGCCAGAGCATCGCCAATCCCTGCGCCGACTGCCACGGCCAGGGCCGGGTCGAACGCACCAAGACTTTGTCGGTGAAGATCCCGGCCGGCGTCGACAACGGCGATCGCATCCGCCTGACCGGCGAAGGCGAGGCCGGCCCGACCGGTTCGCCGCCGGGCGATCTGTACGTGGAAGTGCGCGTGCGCGAGCACGAGATCTTCCAGCGCGACGGCGACGACCTGCATTGCGAGGTGCCGATCCGGATCTCGCAGGCCGCGCTCGGCGACACCATCCGGGTGCCGACGCTCGGCGGCGAAGTGGAACTGCGCATTCCGGGCGAAACCCAGAGCGGCAAGCTGTTCCGTCTGCGCGACAAGGGCGTCAAGTCGGTGCGCAGCCGCAAGCCGGGCGATCTGTACTGTCGCGCCGTGGTCGAGACGCCGGTCAACCTGACCCCCGAGCAGCGCGAGCTGCTGGAGAAGTTCGAGGCTACGTTCGTGGGTGAGGGGGCGCGAAAGCACTCGCCACGGTCCTCCACCTTTCTGGACGGGGTCAAAGGATTCTGGGACCGCATGACGTCCTGAACGGGCTTAGTTTCGAATCCACATGAAAGAGGGGCTTCGGCCCCTTTTTCATGGGCGTCGTTCGCTGTTCGTCGCGGGCGGTCGCTCGCGCGAAACGCGCCGCGGCCGCTGTCGTTTCGGCGCCCGCTTGGCGATGCGCCGGGTCTCGTGGTTCGCGGTCGCGGCTTGCGCCGCTCCTACTCTTTGCACTCGCCGCTTTCCGGGTAGGAGCGGCGCAAGCCGCGACCGCGGGGCTTCCCTCGCGTCGTCGCTTCCCTCTGCCCACGCGCAGCCAACGCGCCATATTCCAGGCAGAAAAGACCAGGCCGCTTCGACCACGCGATCCTCCGCAATCGGTCGCGCCACGCCGCGCAACAAAACGCCGGTCGATGTGGTAGAACGTTGCCGTGCTGATCGGCGCGGCGGGATGCCGCGGGCAACCGCCACTCATAGGGAATCAGGGGTAGAAAGGATGCGAATGATTACGCTGCGGCTGTCGGCCGCGATCTGTTTCGTGCTGGGCGCCAGCGTCGCGACGGCCCAGACCGCGCCGTCCGCCGGACAGGCCAAGGCGCCGGCCGGGGCCGCGAAGGCCGCCAGCGCCAAATCGGCCAAGGAAGAGCCGCTGCGCAACGAGCGCCTGCACCTGACCTATACGGTCCAGCCGGACGGCGCCTATATCGAACAACGCGAGTCGGCGATCAAAGTGCTGCAGGAGGCCGCGCTCGAATACGTCAAGCACGAGTCGGTCAGCTACAGCGCCAGCATCCAGACGCTGGACATCCTCGAGGCCTATACGCGCAAGGCCGATGGCCGCCGGATCGATGTGCCGAAGTCGAACTTTCAGGTCGAGACCAACGACGGCCGCGAGGGCGGCGGCCCGGCGTTCTCGGATATCGCCACCACCAGCCTGGTGTATCCGGACCTGGCGGTCGGCGATACGGTCGTGCTGAGCTACAAGCTGACCGGCAAGAAGCCGATGTTCGAAGGCCATTTCTCCGACATCACCGGCTTCAACAGCGATCACTACCAGGGCGATATGCGCATCAAGATCGACGCGCCCGCCGGCATGTGGACCCAGAAGCGCAGCTTCGGCGCGCTCAAGCAGGTGCGCGACGAGACCGTCGGCGATCGCCAGATCGTCGAATGGTCTTTCCAGAATCTCGACCCGGTCGAAAGCAAGGACAAGAACCGCACGATCTACGATATCGAGCAGTCCACCGGCTACGCTTATTCGACGTTCCGCACTTACGGCGACATCGCCAAGGCCTACGGCGAACGCGCGCTGCCCAAGGCGGTGCCGACGCCGCGTGTGCGCAAGCTCGCCGACGAGATCGCCGCCGGCAAGAGCTCGCAGCGCGACGTCGCTCAGGCCTTGTACGAGTGGGTGTCGACCAACATCAGCTATGCCGGTAACTGCATCGGCCTGGGCGCGGTGGTGCCGCGCGATCAGGAATTCGTGATCGACAACCGCATCGGCGACTGCAAGGACCATGCGACCTTATTGCAGGCGCTGTTGGCGGCCAAGGGGATCGAAGCGACCCAGGCGCTGATCAACGCCGGCAATGTCTACAAGCTGCCGAGCGTGCCGGTCGCGTCCAGCGTCAACCACGTCCTGAACTATCTGCCGGGCCTGGACCTGTACATCGACGCCACGGCCAAGGGCATCCCGTTCGGCGAATTGCCGATCTCGATCGCCGGCAAGCCGGTGTTGCGCATCGATCGGCCCGAGCTGGCGGCCAGGACGCCCGGCTTCAAGGCCCTGGGCAATCGCCAGCGCGTCAGCACCCAGATCAGCGTGCTCGAAGACGGTTCGATGAAGGGCAAGGTGGAGGTCGAACTGGCCGGCGTGCCCGCGATCGTGACCCGGGCCGGCTTGAAGGACCTCAGCGCCGAGGACGCCAAGGAGCTGGTCAAGAAGGTGTTCGAGCGCGGCGGCCTCAGCGCCGAGGGGGGGTTCACCCAGGACGACCCCAAGCCGCTGCGCAACGCGCATCGTTACAGCGCGACCTTCGACGTCAAACAGGCATTGCCGGTGCCGGGCGCGTTCCCCCTCGGCCCGGTCTTCTTCAATCCGATGCCCGTCGCGTCGCTGGTCGGCAGCGGCACCGAGGAAGCCCGCGATGAGGCCGAGAGCACCTGCACCGGTGGGCGTTCGGAGGAGATCTACCGCATCGAGTTTCCGGCCACGATGAAGGTCATTGCGGTCCCTCCGAATCTCAGCCTGGAGTCGGGCGGTTCGCGTTATGTCGCGACTTATACCCTCAAGGGCAATGTGCTGGAGGCCAGCCGCGTGATCGAGGACGCAACGGTGGGGCCGGTGTGCAGCAGCGAATACAACCAGGCCTACGATGCGTTCACGAAGAAGGTGTTGCCGAACCTGAAGGCCCAGGTGGTTTACCAATAACCCTGGTCGCCGGCCCGAATGCGGCCGGACAGGCAAAGGAGTCGTCGCGGCGGGAATGCCGCGACGAGCTCCGCCAGGCGGTTTGATCGAACGGTTTAGCTTGTCGCCGGGGGCGCGCAGCCGCTAGCCTGCGCGCATGAGCGAACACACCAAATCCCCCGTCCGTCTCCTGATCCACGGCGCCTCCGGGCGAATGGGCCAGGCCTTGTTGCGTCTGACCGCCGAGCGCGCGGACTTGAGCGTGGTCGCGGCGTACTCGCGTTCGCAGCCGCCGCAGCGGGTCATCGATGGGGTGCCGCATTTCGCCGTCGGCGAGCTGTCGGGCGCGCCGGAGTTCGACGTCGCCATCGATTTCAGCCTGCCGCAGGGCTTCGACCCGGTGCTGGCCTTGTGCGCCGCGCGCGGCAAGGCGTTGGTCTCGGGCACCACCGGGCTCAGTTCGGCGCAGAACGCCGCGATCAACGACGCCGCCAACGGCATCGCCGTGGTCTGGGCGGCGAACTACAGCCTCGGCGTGGCGGTGTTGACCGAACTGGTGCGTCGCGCCGCCGCGGCCCTGCCGGGTTGGGACTGCGACGTGGTCGAGGCCCATCACACCCGCAAGCTCGATGCGCCTTCCGGTACCGCCTTGCACCTCGGCGCGGCCGCGGCGATCGGCCGCGGCGAAGAGCCGCACTACGCCAGCCTGCGCGCCGGCGACATCGTCGGCGAGCACACCGTCCAGTTCGCCGCCGCCGGCGAGCGCCTGGAGCTGATCCACCGCGCCACGAATCGCGACATCTTCGCCCGCGGCGCGCTCGAAGCCGCGCTGCGCGTCGCCCACCAGGCGCCGGGGCGCTATGGGCTGGCCGAGCTGATGTTTCCGAATCTGTGATCGACCCGAAAGCCGCCGTCGGCAGCCCGGGCCTGGGCGGTGCGACCGCCTCAACGGGCCGTCGCGCCCGTCTCGGACCGGCCTGCCGGGGCCGGCGGAGCAGGGGGCCCAGGCTTCGTTCAGGCAGTTGCAGAGGGTTCGAAGCGCCCCAACCGCGATAAATCCGCGGCGAATGTCTCGCGCCGGCGCTGCCTGAACGGGCCCGGCCGCTGCGATCCGGGCAAATTTTAGCTGGCTTCCGGAGCCCATCGCCGCTAGAATTCCGGCTCGCCTGAATCCCGAACGCCGGACCGGTCCCGCACCGCGTCCGCGCTTTGCTGCAAGTCGGTTTTGCCGATGTCGCGCACGGGATCAGATCCTTCGGCAGCCAAGGCGACCCCCGTGACTCAACCCGCAATCCTCGCCCTCGAAGACGGTACCGTATTCGAGGGCGTTTCCGTAGGCGCGCCCGGCCTCAGTGTCGGCGAAGTCGTATTCAATACCGCGATCACCGGCTACCAGGAAATCCTCACCGATCCCTCGTACGCCCGCCAGTTGGTCACGCTGACCTATCCGCACGTCGGCAACACCGGCTGCACCGACCAGGACGACGAAGCGCGCCAGGTCTGGGCCTCGGGCCTGATCGTGCGCGACGTGCCGCGTCGTCCCAGCAACTGGCGCAGCCAGGTCGCGCTGCCGCAGTGGCTCAGCGAGCGCGGCGTGGTCGCCATTTCCGATATCGACACGCGCAAGCTGACCCGCTTGCTGCGCGACACCGGCGCCCAGAACGGCGCGCTGATGGCCGGCGAGATCGATGTCGCCAAGGCGCTCGAAGCCGCGCGCAAGTTCCCCGGCCTGAAGGGCATGGACCTGGCCAAGGAAGTCTGCACGCGCGAACGCTACGAGTGGACCGACGGCCAGCTCGACCTGGACCGCAACGCCTTCGTCAACGTCGAGCCGCGCTTCCACGTCGTCGCCTACGACTTCGGCGTGAAGCTCAACATCCTGCGCATGCTCGCCGAGCGCGGCTGCCGCGTCACCGTGGTGCCGGCGCAGACTCCGGCCGCCGAGGCGCTGGCGCTGAATCCGGACGGCGTATTCCTCTCCAACGGCCCCGGCGACCCGGAACCCTGCGATTACGCGATCGCCGCGATCAAGGAATTCGTCGCCAAGAAGATCCCGACCTTCGGCATCTGCCTGGGCCATCAGCTGCTCGGCCTGGCTTCGGGCGCGAAGACCCTGAAGATGAAGTTCGGCCACCACGGCGCCAACCATCCGGTCCAGGACCTCGATTCCGGCCGGGTGATGATCACCTCGCAGAACCACGGCTTCGCGGTCGACGAAGCTTCGCTGCCGTCCAACGTGCGCGTGACCCACCGCTCGCTGTTCGACGGCAGCAACCAGGGCATCGCCCTGACCGACGCGCCGGCCTTCAGCTTCCAGGGCCACCCGGAAGCCAGCCCGGGCCCGCACGACGTGTCGCCCTTGTTCGACCGGTTCGTTTCGATGCTCGAGCAGGCCAAGGCCTGATGAGCGCAGCGCCGGCCCAGCCGCCGCGCCGACGCCGCTGGCGTCTGCGTGCGTTGGCGGTGCTGGCCGCGCTCGCCGCGTATCCCGCCTTCGTGATGATCGCGGTGTATGCGCAGTGGTTCGCCGCGGCGCTGCCGGGCGGGCGCAACGGCCCGGCCGATGCGTACCGCCACAGCCTGGCCAGCGCGATCGTCGCCTACACCTTGTCGCCGCGTTGCGTCGATTGGGTGACCGCGGTGATGGAGCGGGGCGGCCAAGGCAACCCGAGCCGGGCGATGGATGCCCACAACAACCGGATCGGCGCGCGCCTCGGCGCCGCCGCTCCGACCTGGACCGCGATGCAGCGCGAAGTTCGCGCCGCGGTCGACCATGGGGCGATCGATGCACGATCGCCCGAGCAGATCACCTGGCGCGCGCCCGACGCGTGGCAGGACCGACTTTACTGAGGACGACATGCCCAAGCGTACCGACATCAAAACCGTCCTGATCATCGGCGCCGGCCCGATCGTGATCGGACAGGCCTGCGAATTCGACTACTCCGGCGCGCAGGCGTGCAAGGCGCTGCGCGACGAGGGCTACCGCGTCGTGTTGGTCAATTCGAACCCGGCCACGATCATGACCGACCCGAACATGGCCGACGCCGTGTACATCGAGCCGATCAACTGGCAGACGGTCGAGAAGATCATCGCCAAGGAAAAGCCCGACGCGCTGCTGCCGACCATGGGCGGCCAGACCGCGCTGAACTGCGCGCTGGACCTCGCCGACAACGGCGTGCTGGAGAAGTACAACGTCGAGCTGATCGGCGCCAAGCGCGACGCCATCCGCATGGCCGAAGACCGCGAGCTGTTCCGCATCGCGATGAGCGAGATCGGCCTGGAATGCCCGAAGGCCGAAGTCGCGCGCACTTTCGAGCAGGCGGTCGACATCCAGACCCGCGTCGGCTACCCGACCATCATCCGCCCGAGCTTCACCCTCGGCGGCACCGGCGGCGGCATCGCCTACAACAAGGAAGAGTTCGAGGAGATCGCCAAGCGCGGCCTGGAACTCTCGCCGGTGCATGAAATCCTGGTCGAAGAGTCGGTGCTGGGCTGGAAGGAATTCGAGATGGAAGTGGTTCGCGACACCGCGGACAACTGCATCATCGTCTGCTCGATCGAGAACTTCGACGCGATGGGCGTGCACACCGGCGACTCGATCACGGTCGCGCCGGCGCAGACCCTGACCGACAAGGAATACCAGCGCCTGCGCGATGCCTCGATCGCGGTGCTGCGCAAGATCGGCGTCGACACCGGCGGCTCCAACGTGCAGTTCGGCATTAACGCCCACGACGGCCGCGTCGTCGTCATCGAGATGAACCCGCGCGTGTCGCGTTCCTCGGCGCTGGCGTCCAAGGCCACCGGTTTCCCGATCGCCAAGATCGCCGCCAAGCTCGCCATCGGCTACACCCTGGACGAGTTGCGCAACGAGATCACCGGCGGCGCCACCCCGGCTTCGTTCGAGCCGAGCATCGACTACGTCGTCACCAAGATCCCGCGCTTCGCCTTCGAGAAATTCCCGCAGGCCGACGCCCGCCTGACCACGCAGATGAAGTCGGTCGGCGAAGTCATGGCGATGGGCCGCACCTTCCAGGAGTCGCTGCACAAGGCGCTGCGCGGCCTGGAAACCGGCAAGGTCGGCCTCGACCCGACCGGCCTGGACCTGAGCAGCGAAACCGACTTGACCAAGCTGCGCCGCGAACTGAAGGAGCCGGGCCCGGAGCGCATGTTCCACATCGGCGACGCCTTCCGCGCCGGCATGAGCGTCGAAGACGTGCACGCGCTGTCGTTCGTCGACCCGTGGTTCCTGGACCAGATCGAAGAGCTGATCGCCAGTGAACGCGAGATCGCCGAAGGCGGCCTGGGCGCGCTCGACAAGACCCGCATGCGCGCGATCAAGCGCATGGGCTTCTCGGATGCGCGCATCGCCCAGCTGACCGGCACCGACGAAACCGCGGTGC
This sequence comes from Lysobacter antibioticus, assembly GCF_001442535.1. Lineage (NCBI taxonomy): Bacteria > Pseudomonadati > Pseudomonadota > Gammaproteobacteria > Lysobacterales > Lysobacteraceae > Lysobacter > Lysobacter antibioticus. The sequence goes on from NZ_CP013141.1 coordinate 1,928,010, forward strand.
GCACCCTGCGCCGCGCCATCGGCGTGCGCCCGGTGTACAAGCGCGTCGACTCCTGCGCCGCCGAGTTCGCCACCAGCACCGCCTACATGTACTCGACCTACGAGGACGAGTGCGAAGCCGCGCCCAGCAACCGCGACAAGATCATCGTGCTCGGCGGCGGCCCGAACCGCATCGGCCAGGGCATCGAGTTCGACTACTGCTGCGTGCATGCCGCGCTCGCCCTGCGCGAGGACGGCTATGAAACCATCATGGTCAACTGCAACCCGGAGACGGTCTCGACCGACTACGACACCTCCGACCGCCTGTACTTCGAGCCGCTGACCCTGGAAGACGTGCTCGAGATCGCCGACCTCGAAAAGCCCAAGGGCGTGATCGTGCAGTACGGCGGCCAGACCCCGCTCAAGCTCGCGCGCGCGCTCGAAGCCAACGGCGTGCCGATCATCGGCACCACCCCGGACAGCATCGACCTGGCCGAGGACCGCGAGCGCTTCCAGCAACTGGTGCAGGAGCTGGGCCTGGCCCAGCCGATCAACCGCACCGCGCGCAACCCCGACGAGGCGCTGCTGCTGGCCAGCCAGATCGGTTACCCGATGGTGGTGCGCCCGAGCTACGTGCTCGGCGGCCGCGCCATGGAAATCGTCTACTCCGACGCCGACCTGACCCGTTACATCCGCGATGCGGTCAAGGTCTCCAACGATTCGCCGGTGCTGCTCGACCGCTTCCTCGACAACGCCGTCGAAGTGGACGTCGACATCATCGCCGACCGCGAAGGCCACGTGCTGATCGGCGGAGTGATGGAGCACATCGAGGAAGCCGGCGTGCACTCGGGCGACTCCTCGTGCTCGCTGCCGCCGTATTCGCTGTCGGCCGCCACCCAGGAACGCCTGCGCCAGCAAGTCGTGGCCCTGGCCAAGGCGCTCAAGGTGGTCGGCCTGATGAACACCCAGTTCGCGATCCAGACCGACGCCGAAGGCAACGACACGATCTTCCTGATCGAGGTCAACCCGCGTGCTTCGCGCACGGTGCCGTTCGTGTCCAAGGCCACCGGCATGGCGCTGGCGAAGATCGCCGCGCGCTGCATGGTCGGCCAGACCCTGGCTTCGCAGGGCGCGCTCGAAGAAATCGTCCCCGACTATTACTCGGTCAAGGAAGCGATCTTCCCGTTCGCCAAGTTCCAGGGCGTCGACCCGATCCTCGGGCCGGAGATGCGTTCGACCGGCGAGGTGATGGGCGTCGGCAAGAACTTCGGCGCGGCGATGGCGCGCGCGCAGGAAGCAGGCGGCATCAAGGCGCCGCCGGTCGGCAAGGCCTTCATCTCGGTGCGCGACCCGGACAAGCTGCGCGTGCTGCCGGTGGCGCAGGAACTGGTGCGCCGCGGCTATACGCTGGTCGCCACCAGCGGCACCCAGAGCTTCCTCAGCGAGAACGGCGTGACCTGCGAACTGGTCAACAAGGTCACCGAGGGGCGTCCGCACATCGTCGACCTGATCAAGAACGGCGAGATCGTCTATATCATCAACACCACCGAAGGCCGCCAGGCGATCTCGGACTCGTTCTCGATCCGCCGCGAGGCCCTGCAGCAGCGCGTGACTTACTCGACCACGGTGTCGGGCGCGCGCGCGCTGGTGAACTCGCTGGACTATCGCGGCACCGGCCCGGTCTGGTCGCTGCAGGAACTGCACGCGCAGATCGGCGCCGCCACGGCCTGATCGACCGCGGTCGATCCGAACGGCGGGCCCGGCGCTGACCGGGCCCGCCAGTCCCTTTCCCGCTCCGAGCGGGGCAGGGGACGCCCTCTCCATGGCCTGCCGCCGTCGCGGAAACCGGTGCCCCGTCACAAGGGTGTCAAGCGCGCGCGTTCCCGGCACAATGGGTCAACAATCAACTCGATCGGCCGGGACAGCCCGGTATGAGGAAGCTGGAATGAGAGCACCAATGACGGTGAAGGGTGCGCAGCGTCTGCGCGCCGAGCTGGAAGAACTGAAGTCGGTCAAGCGGCCGGCGGTCATCAACGCGATTTCGGAAGCGCGCGCCCACGGCGATCTCAAGGAGAACGCCGAATACCACGCCGCGCGCGAACAGCAGGGTTTCATCGAAGGCCGCATCAAGCAGCTCGAAGCCGAGCTGTCGCATGCCCAGGTCATCGACATCAGCCAGCTCAACGCCGGCTCCAAGGTCGTGTTCGGCGCCACCGTCGAGCTGGCCAACGTCGACACCGACGAAGAGCGCAAGTACCAGATCGTCGGCGACCTCGAAGCCGACATCAAACTCGGCCTGATCGCGATTTCCTCGCCGGTCGCGCGCGCCCTGATCGGCAAGAACGAAGGCGACAGCGTCGTCATCGAAGCGCCGGGCGGCACCCACGAGTACGAGATCGTCGGCGTCAGCTACGAAGGCTGACCGTGACCGGCATCCGCGCTCGCCGTGCATGAACCGCCGCGCATGAACAGCGCCACCCTGCTGTTGCCCGAACGGGCGCGTTTCGGCGGCCAGCGCCTGAGCGAGGCCTTCGGGCGCCGGCTCGGGCGCGCCGATCGCAGCGTCGAGGCCGGCGACCAGGCCGCGCGGGTGTTCGATATCCTGCCGCGTGGCTGGCCGGTCGCGGCGGTGACCCGCCAGCGCGACGCAGGCGATGCCATGCTCGGCGCCTGGTTGCGCGCCGATCCGGCCTATGTGCGTCCCGACATCAACGGCGCACGCCTGTTGGCTTATGGCGAGGCTTTGTCGCTGAGCGAGCGCGACAGCGCTGCGCTGCTGCCGGCCTTGAAACCTTTGTTCGGCGATGCCGGCTTTCCGATCGATGCGCCTACGCCGACGCGTTGGTATCTGGCGCTGTCGCGCGAAGCGCGTCTGCCGCGTTTCGCCTCGCCCGAGCGGGCGCTCGGCGAAGACATGTTCCAGCACCTGCCCGGCGTCGAAGGCGACGGCCCCGAAGGCCGCCGCTGGCGCGCCTTGCTCAGCGAGGCGCAGGTGCTGTTGCACAACCATCCGCACAACGCCCAGCGCATCGCCGCCGGGCTGGCGCCGATCAATTCGCTGTGGTTCTGGGGCGGCGGCGTATTGCCCGACCACGTCCGCAGCGAATACGGCGAAGTGCGCAGCGACGACGAGGCCCTGACCGCGTTCGGCGCCCAGGCCGGCATCGTCACCGGCGAACTGCCGTCGGCGTGGAGCGCGGGCGAGGGTGCGCGGCTGTTCGATCTGCGCGGCGCCCGCGACGTTACCCCCTTGCAACGCGACTGGTTCGAGCCGATAGGGCTCGCGCTGGATGCCGGCGCACTCGACCGCGTCAGCCTGGCCTTCGCCGACGGCGAACGTTTCGAGTTCGCGCGCTCGCAGCGCTGGCGCTTCTGGCGCAAGCCGCTGCGTTCCCTGCAGGATTGAACGACACGATGAAACCGGTCGCACGCTTGCGCCGCCGCGAACCGGTCGAAGCCGGGTCATGGCCGGACGCGATTCCGCCCTTGCTGCGCCGGGTCTACGCCGCGCGCGGCGCGACCAGCGTCGAACAGGCGCAGCCGCGGCTGACCCAGTTGCTTCCGCCCGACGGCATGCTCGGCCTGGATGCGGCGACCGCCTTGCTCGCCGAGGCGATCGCCGCCGATCGCCACATCGTCGTAGTCGGCGATTTCGACTGCGATGGCGCCACCGCCTGCGCGGTCGGCGTGCGCGGCCTGCGCATGCTCGGCGCCCGGCGTGTGTCGCACGCGGTGCCGAACCGCATCGTGCACGGCTACGGCCTGTCGCCGGCCCTGGTCGACGAACTCGCCGCGCTGCAACCCGAATTGCTCGTCACCGTCGACCACGGCATCGCCTGCCATGCCGGCATCGCCGCGGCGCGCGGGCGCGGCTGGCAGGTGCTGGTCACCGACCACCATCTGCCGGGCGAACATCTGCCGGCCGCCGATGCGATCGTCGACCCGAACCAACCCGGCGATGCCTTCCCGAGCAAGATGCTCGCCGGCGTCGGGGTGATGTTCTACGTGTTGCTGGCCTTGCGCCGGCGCCTGCGCGACGCCGGCGCCTTCGGCGACGGCAACGGCCCGGACCTGAGCGTGTTGCTCGACCTGGTCGCGGTCGGCACGGTCGCCGACCTGGTGCCGCTCGACGCCAATAACCGCGCCCTGGTCGCCGCCGGCCTGCGCCGTCTGCGTGCGGGGCAGGGCTGCGCCGGCCTGCGCGCGCTGATCGAAGTTTCGCAGCGCGATTACCGGCGGCTCACCGCGTCCGACATCGGTTACGCCCTGGCGCCCCGTCTGAACGCCGCCGGCCGCCTCGAAGACATGGCGCTCGGCATCGAATGCCTGCTGACCGAGAACGCCGCGCAGGCGCGCGACATCGCCTCCACCCTCAACGAGATCAACGCCGAACGCCGCGCGGTGCAGCAGCAGATGACCGACGAGGCCGAACTCGCCTTCGCCCGCGTTGCCATCGACGCCGCGGCGATGCCGATGGCCTTGTGCCTGTTCGACGGCGACTGGCATCCCGGCGTGGTCGGGCTGGTCGCCTCGAAGATGAAGGAGCGCCTGCACCGGCCGGTGATCGCGTTCGCGCCAGCCGAACCGGGCAGCACGCAATTGCGCGGTTCGGCGCGCTCGATCCCCGGCTTTCATATCCGCGACGCCCTGGCCGACGTCGCCGCGCAACACCCGGACCTGATCGAGCGATTCGGCGGACATGCGATGGCCGCCGGCCTGTCGCTGCGTCTGGACGCGTTCGACGCGTTCCGCGAGGCCTTCGACGCCTGCGCGCGCCGCATCCTGACCCCGGAGCTGCTGCAGGCCGACGTGCTCAGCGACGGCGAACTCGAAGTCGGCGAACTCGACCGCGTTCACGCCGAGTCCCTGCGCGACGGCGGCCCCTGGGGCCAAGGCTTCCCCGAGCCGGTTTTTTCCGGGAACTTCGAGGTTGTCAGCCATCGAGTGCTCAGCGAGAAGCACCTGAAGCTGGTGCTGCGGATGGAAGGCAGGGCGGAGCCCTTGAACGCCATCCATTTCAACGGTTGGGATGGAACGCCTCCGCCGAAGTACGTGTTGGCGGCATTCAAACTCGAGCCGGACGACTACCGGGGCGGGGACGCGATCCAGCTCAACGTGGTTTACCGGGAGTCGGTCTAAAGGTCGGTCAGACCGCTTCGCCCGGACACCCCTCTTTCAAGATCGTAGGTATCGCCATGCAAGTACATCTGTTTCGAGGGCCCGGGCGCGTCTTCGGCTTCACCAGCGATCTGTCCGGCGCCAATCTGCCTGCGCAGTTTGCCCCGTGGTCGCATTTCATGAGCGTGGAGATGCGGCAGGGCGAGCCCATGGCCGGTGTCGAAGTCGATGAGTGCCTCGCGGACATGCAGACCTTCGGCGTGCACGTCACCGACGCTCACGTCCGCATCACCGAGCAGGCAGTGCAGCACGGCGAACGCGCGTAGGTAATTCATGGCCTGCAGTTCGCGGCCTGATAGTCGTTCGAACGAAGCCGCTTCGCGGCTCGCCTAGCCCGGCAGGCGCCGGTATCCGGATGCGTGGTCGGCGCAGTTCACTCGGCCGGCACGTACACCGAGGTGCCGGCCAGGCTTTGCACGTGCGCCAGCGATGCCGGCACCAGGTCGCGCACGATGTCGCAGAAATTCATGTCCATCAGCCGCAGGGCGCGCCGGATCAGCAGCGGCGCCGGATGGCTGGGTTCGTAACGTTCCAGGTAGGCGCTGGCTTGTTCAAGGGCCAGGGCGACGTCGTCGCGCGAGCGGAATTCCAGCATCGCCGCGGCGGCCTGGCGTATGACGCGGTCGCCGCAGGCATCGGGGTGGAGATCGGGAGTCGTTTGCCCGTCGAGCGGCGCACTGGCATCCAGCACCACGTGGACGACGCGCAGCGGTGCCTCGATGGCGCTGAAATCCGGTACCAGGCTCGGGTCGAGCGCTTGCCCGACCCGGGCCTTGATCCGCGCGAGCACTGCAAGTATGTGCACGACCGCGAAGACCTCGGTTTGTCCGCTGGAACGCGCATCGCGCAGATCGACGGCCAGGCTGTTGCGCTCGACGCTGCAACCGCTCGGCAGGCTTGCGACGCGTGCCTCGACCAGCGCGCGCACGGTCTCGCGCAAGGTCAGCACGCCGTGGCGGTCGCGCAGCAGGGTCGCGTTGCGGATCGACTTGCCGATGCTCATCGCGTCGGCGATCGCGGCGATCGCGTACAGACGCGGCAACGGGTCGTAACGGCCGAGCACGTCGAGCCGCGGATGCACTTCCAGCCAATAGCGATCCAGCCATTCTTCGATCAGCTCCAAGCCCTTGGCGAACCCCGGCAAGCCATAGCGTTGCAACCAGGCATGGGTCAACAAGGCGGCGATGCGCAGATCCTTCGTGCGTGCCAACAGGCCGCAGGCCTCGCGTTCCACCGCAAGCCAATCGGGCGCCTCGGCGGCGAACACGAGTGCGTCCCAGGCAGGGGCTTCTCGGCCGGCCGCGATGCGCAGCAGGTCGAGATAGTCTTGCTCGTGATCGAGATTCTCTCCGCAAGGTCGATCGGGGGCGATCGGCCCGATCAGCGAAGACGCGCATTGGAGTGTGTCGAAAGGAAGCATCCCAACCGTCCTTAGTCCTTAGTGACGTGATTTGCTCGTTCGGCGATGAATGTTATGGATAGCAGCCATCCCGGAGTCTAACAACGACAGTGCCCGGCGGGTTCTGTAATGAGCTACTGCTGCATGGCCAATGTAATTCGCAGCACATTAGTAAGAGACTGAAGAACGACGGCTGCGTCAGTGCCGGCCGACATGACGGATCGTCCAGGTTCGGTAAGCGCGACGAACCGGGAAATTGCGTTTGTAGCGTGCATCGAACCTGGAAGCGAAGGGGGCGGGGCAAAAGCATGAATTCGTTGTGAATATGCCTTGGTGCACATTTGACGTTTCGGCACAGCGTCGTGGGGATCCGTTGCGCACTGTTCGTCGGAGCCGCGCTCGATACCTGCATGCCAAGTAAGGTGTTGAAGAGCAGCACGGTCGATGCACGCATCGGCATCTGCGATCGGCAAGATGCGGTTTCCGAGACTGGATGCAGCCGTCCGATGCGACCGCTCAGCCCGCGTCATTCGTTCGTGTACGCTCTGTCGATGTCCGTGCTTACGACGACAGCCCCGCGATTACTTCATGTGCGATGCCGTGTTCGGCGAGCCGCCGCGCCAGCGCATCGCCGGGCGCTGTGCGATAGGCATCGCCGGGTTGCAGGCACACCACGCAGTCGCCGGCTTCGACGTGGCGGAGTAATAACTGCCATTGCTGCTCCGCATCGGCCGGCAGCGGCCGGCGCGGGGCGTCGCGCCGCGCCAGCACCAACACCGCTGCGGCGACCGCGGGGCCGTACAACAGCACATCGGCCTGATTGAGCGCACGCAACGCGCGCAAGGTCAGTTGTCCGGCGTCGCCGCTGCCGGTGCCGACCAGCAGCACCGAACCGGTGCGCGAGACCGCGTCGCTGTGCTGCAGAGCCGACCGGAACGACTGTTCGGCCTGCTCGCTTTCGCCGCGTTCGAGCAAACCGGGCACCGGGCCGTCGAGCACCTGGTCGAACCATCGTCGCCGTTGCGGCAACTGCGGCAGCGCCTGGCGAATCGCGTCGCGGTGGCGTTCGAACAGGCCGGCGAGTTCGCCGAGCGAGGGATCGAGCTGCGACTCCAGCCGCTCGCGCAGGCGCCGGGCCAGCATCGGCGCGGCGCCGCCGGAGGAAATGGCGACCTGCAAAGGCGCGCGGTCGACCAGGGCCGGGATCTGGAAGCTCGACAGGGCGGCGTCGTCGACGATATTGGCCAGGCGCTTGCGGCGTCCGGCCTCGTCGGCGAGGCGTCGATTGAAGGCGTGGTCGTCGGTGGCCGCAATCAGCAGCCAGGCCTGGTCGATCCAGTCCGGGTCGAACGCCCCCTCGCGCCGGCTCAGCCGGCCCTCGTCCAGCCACTGCTGGAGGGTTTCGTGGAGCGCATGGGCATGCACCTCGACCCGCGCCCCGGCCTGCAGCAGGGCCTCGATCTTGCGGGTGGCGACCTCGCCGCCGCCGATCACCAGGACCTCGCGGCCGGACAGGTTGGCGAACAGGGGAAACAGCGCCATGCGGGTTCCTGGAGACGGCGGGGGCGGCTCGCGGCCGCTCATGTTGCATGGCAACATGGGGTCGAACTTCGCCAGCCAGGGCTGCAATGCTACGCGTCCTCTTGGTCACCGACACCGACAAGCCGATCGGCCAGCTGCGCGCCGCGCTGCTGGCGGCCGGGCACGAGGTGTTGGACGAAGTGGCCGCCACCGGCGCCTTGCTGCGGGCGGTGGAGACGCAGCAGCCGGACGTGGTGATCGTCGATGTCGACTCGCCCTCGCGCGATTCGCTGGAACAGCTGGCGATGCTGCACCAGCACGCGCCGCGGCCGGTGGTGATGTTTTCCGCCGACGGCGACCACCAGCTGATCCGCGCCGCGGTCGGCGCCGGCGTCACCGCTTACGTGGTCGACGGACTGGCCCCGGAACGGCTGGCTTCGATCATCGAGGTGGCGCTGGCGCGCTTCGAGCAGCAACTGCATATCCGCCGTCGGCTCGATGACGTCCAGCAGCAGTTGCTCGACCGCAAGCTGATCGACCGCGCCAAGGGCCTGTTGATGGAGAAGCGCGGCATGAGCGAAAGCGAGGCCTACGCCGCGCTGCGCCAGCAGGCGATGCGGCAGGGCGCCAAGCTGGTCGACGTGGCGCGCCAGATCATCGCCATGGCCGACCTGATCGGATGAGGGCCGCATGACTATCGACGACGACGTGCCGACGCTGACCCTGGGCTACATGCCCCTGATCGATTGCGCGCCGCTGATCGCGGCGGTGCGGCTGGGGCTGGACCGGCGCCACGGCCTGCGCCTGGTGTTGCGGCGGCAGGCCTCGTGGGCGGCCATCCGCGACAAACTGCTGTCCGGCGAACTCGACGCCGCGCATGCGCTCGCCGGCCTGGTCTACGGCATCGATGCCGGCATCGCCGGGCCGCAGGCCGATCTGGCGATCCTGTTGACCCTCAACCAGAACGGCCAGGCCATCACTTTGTCGCAGCCATTGGCGCAGGGCCTCGCCGCGGGCCGGCCGTTGCGCGAACTGTTGGCCGAGCTGCCGAGGCGGCCGGTGTTCGCTCAGACCTTCCCCACCGGCACCCACGCGATGTGGCTGTACTACTGGCTCGCCGCGCAGGGCGTGGACCCGCTGCGCGACGTCCGCAGCCAGACCCTGCCGCCGCCGCAGATGCCGGCGGCGCTTGCCGATGGCGAGCTCGATGGGTACTGCGCCGGCGAACCCTGGGCGACCCAGGCCGAGGCGCTTGGCGTCGGCCGGCTGGCGATCCGCAGCGGCCAACTGTGGTCGGGGCACCCGGAGAAGGTATTGGCCTGCCGGCGCGAGTTCGCCGCCTTGCAGCCGGAGCTCGCGTTCGCCTTGACCGCAACTTTGCTCGACGCCTGCCGTTGGCTCGACGAGGCCGAGCACCGACGGCAAGCGGTGGCATGGCTGGCGCAGCCGGAGGTGATCGGTTTGCCTGCCGCGTTGATCGAAGCCTGTCTGTTGCCGGGCGGCGCCATCGACGCCAGCGACAGCGGCCTGCGTTTCCACGACGACGGCCGGGTCAACTTCCCCTGGCTGTCGGACGGGCGCTGGTTTCTGCAGCAATTCCGCCGCTGGGGTTGGTTGGCACCGGCGCAGCCGGGCGAAGACGCGACCCGGCTAGGCAACATCCACCGCCTCGACACTTATCGCGAGGCGGCGCAGCGATTGCAGGTCGCGGTGCCGGCCGTGGACAGCCGCCGCAGCCTGCTGTTCGATGGAACGGTCTGGGAATAGCGCCGACCCACGCGGCCGTGGGTCGAAGCGGTGCGGCCTCAGCCGCCGCCGCGCACGCGCAGGGTCAGGCCCTTGAGGAAGTTGCGCAGCAGCTGATCGCCGCAGAGGCGGAAATTCTTGTGGTCGGCCTGGCGGAACAACGCGGTCAGCTCGGGCTTGGAAATCGGGAAGCCGGCATCCTGGAAGGCCTGGTGCATGTCGACGTCCTTCAATTCGAAGGCGACCCGCAGCTTCTTCAACACCACGTTGTTGGTGACGCGTTTTTCCACCGGGCGCTGCGGCTGGCTTTCGTCGCGGCCGCGGTAGTGGAACACCAGCCCGTCGAGGAAATGCGCGAGCACCAGGTTGCTGCATTCGGCATAGCCTTCCTCGTCCTCCTTCTTCAGGAACGCCAGGATGTCGGCCTTTTCCAGGGCCAGGTTCGGGTCGGCCAGCTTGGCGATCTCGACGACTTTGAGGTCGCTGAGGTCGAGCATGTAGCGGATGCTGCGCAGTACGTCGTTGTTGATCATCGGTGTTCCATGGCGCCGCGCCTGGAGCAGGCAAAGGCGGAGCGCGAGTCGGGTTCGGGGTCTTTCGTGGTGCAGGCGGCGACGGGCGCGAGGCCGGGGCAGCCGCTGGAAAGTCGTGGGTGGGCCATTTTGGCATTCCTGGGCGCGCAGGGGTGAACGGGGGCGTTCAGCCAGTTGGGCGGTCGACGCGGCGGCAGCGCGACGGCATCGTCTTCTGCAGCAAATCCCGCAGCGGCCTGGCGCTGGACCGCATCGTCCGCCTGTGGACGGCGAATGCGACCCAGGCCGATGCGGCGACGCGCTGTAAGAAATAGCCGGCGGCGACGGAGCGAATTTGCGCGCGTGGGTAGTCAGTCGGCGATTGCCGACAACTGCGAATACGAAGTTGTCGGCGAGCGCGCCAACGAGGCGCGCCAATCCAGCAGGTCGGCGAATTCGTCCGCTAGCTGCGGGTCGCTCCAGCAGCGGCGGTGGGCCGGGCCGAGCGGGGGTTCGGTCCGCGCGCTCGGGGCGATGCCTTCGAGCACGACCGCCATGGTGATGTCGGCATAGCCGAAGCGCTCGAACAGATAGCCGGAGCCGGAGCGATGCAATCCTTCGCGCAGTCGTTCGAGTGCGCGCCGCAGGGAGCCGGTGACGAGCAGGTGCCGATACTTGCGATCGAGCCGGCGCGCGGCATCGCGGGCGACGAAGCGCAGCGGTGGGCGCAAGGGCGCCGGCAGCAGGCCGGCCAGGGCTTCGTCGAGGGCAAGGGAGCTGGCGAGCACGCCGCGCACGACGCGGGTGCGGATCTCCGCAAGCGCGGCTTCGCTGAGCTGGTTCCAGGCTTCGATCGCGGCGAAATCGCCCAGACGGCCGTCGCCAGCGTGGGTATCAGCATGGCGGGCGATGTCCCAAGAGCCGCGCACGACCTGCACATCAGTCAGCAGCACCGGCACCGAAACCGCGCCGGTCCATTGCCGCATTCGCCAGCGCAGCCAGGGCTCGCTGAGGGTGGGGGTGTATTCGCGATAGCCGAAAGGCAGGCCGCAGTGCTCCAGCGCCCAGCGCGCCTTCTGCGTCCACGGCGAAAACGATTCGCCGACCAAGGTCACTGCCGGATCTGCCTGCATGCCTTGCTCCCGCCCGGATGGCATCGGTTGAACCTTGCACGATCCAGCATCGCACGGTTTGAAACGGTGACCTCTACCGCCTTTCCTTACGCAGGCGCAGAGGTCGCATCTTCGCCGCGCGTCGGGTTTGTCCGACTGCGACTGGATGGGTGGCCGAGCCCCCGAATGGCCTCGCAGCTTCGGCCTTAATGGCCCTGTTTCGCCCTGCGCGGCGCCGCTATTTTTTCGGCAGGCACAGGAGGGCAGTCGAATGAAGCGGATCGGTTACGCGCTCGGCGCCGCACTATTGGCGGCGGCAATGGTCATCGCACCGATGGCGATGGCGATGCAGGACACGCCCAAGACGACGAAGCCGGCCGATCTGTCCGGCCTGCGCGACTTCGATTTCTTGAACGGCCACTGGAAGACCAAGCACCGCCGGCTCAAGCAGCGCTTCGTCGGCAGCAGCGAATGGATCGAGTTCGACGGCAGCTTCAGCCAGCGCCCGTTGATGGACGGGTGGGGCAACACCGGCGACAACGTCTTCAACATGCCGGGCGGCACCTATCGCGGCGTAAGCCTGCGCGCCTACGACGCCCAGACCGGCCAGTGGGCGGTGTGGTGGCTCGACGGCCGCAACCCCGGCGACGACCTGAGTCCGCCGAACAAGGGCCGCTTCGAGCACGGCCTCGGGCGTTTCTTCGCCAAGGACACGATGCAAGGCAAATCGGTGCTGGTGCGGGTGACCTGGTCGCAGCCCAGCCCGGATGCGCCGCGTTGGGAGCAGGCGTTCTCGATCGATGGCGGCAAGACCTGGGAGCTCAACTGGGTCACCGATTTCGTCCGCGTCGATACCAAGACCGCCGCGGCCGACTGAGCCAGCGCCATCCCTTGCCAGGTTTCCTCACGAAGACAACGTTCATGACCGATTCGATCGATCGCCGCCGCCTGTTGCAATTGTCGCTCGCGACGGTTCCTGCCTTGATGCTGCTCGGTACCACCGCCGGCGCCGAAGAGGTTACGAAGGCGAATGCAAGCCGCGCCGGCGCCGAACGCGACTTCGATTTCTTTCTCGGCAGCTGGGACGTCAAACATCGTCGCCTCAAGCAACGATTGGCGGGCAATAACGACTGGGAGGAATTCGACGGCAGCACCCGCTGTCAGTCCCTGCTGGGAGGCATCGCCAATATCAACGACAGCGTGTCCTATCGCGCCGGCGGCGTGTACCGTGGCATGGGCTTGCGCGCGTTCGATGCCAAGACCCAGACCTGGGCCGACTGGTGGCTCGACGGCCGCAACCCGGTGAAGATCGACACGCCGGGCATCGGACGATTCGAAGGCCGTGTCGGCACCTTCTTTTCCGAGGACCTCCACGACGGCAAGCCGGTACGGGTGCGCGGTGTGTTCACCCACCTCGGCGACAGCCGCATGCAGTGGGAGCAGGCGTTCTCGCCCGACGGCGGTGCGACCTGGGAGACCAACTGGGTGATGCGCTATACGCGGACCGGGTGAGGCGAGGGAAGAATTCTCGTCGTCTGCGAGTAGGTCTACGATCTGTTCGATGGTGTCTTGGCCGTCGCGATCGAGACTTCGGCGAATCATGCGGAACCAGCGCCGATCGTATTCGGCGCTGCTTGGCCGTTTATGCGACGGCTGCTTGCGGCTGATTCCACATTGCGACACAGGTGCAGTAGCGTGCATCTGTCGAGCGATCACGTATGACCCGTGCGCAGTCATCGGCCGCGATGTCGCAGTGAATCTGCATTCGCATTAGCAATGACGAGGAGATGGTTTTCTCGACACATCTATGTGTGCCGAAACTCACAAGGGCGCGCTGTTCGAGTGTGCCAACTTTACTAGAGTCGATATTTTCATAAGCGAATTGCGTATTGCGTCACGTTTTATTTTGTAAGCTCGGTTTGAGACCTTGCATGGCCGCGATGCCTGCGACGTCGAGCTAGGGCACAAGGAAGTGTGCCAGCCATTGGAGGTATCGCTTGCGCAGGCTTTGGCCTATCGGCGACACGGTTTTTTCCAGGGCCTGCGAACGGAATCGCGACCAGTCAATCGAGCTACAGATGATCCGTCAGTGGAAGGTTCGCATGAGTATCCAAATCGTCGGTCGTAATACAGTCGTTCCGGCAGCGCCGAGCATCGAGCAGGCAAGGCCGCAAGCGGAAGCGCCCAGCACGAAGGTCATACACAGCACCGTTTTCTCGGGGCTGGGCGTGGGCACTCAGGTGACCTTGATCGTGCACAGCGAAACCATGAGCGACCAACATGTCTCCATGCTGCACGACAATTGCCTGAAAGCGCTGGAGCGCGCGGCCCGTTCGGTGTGCGAGGAAGTCGCAGCGGCCTGAGGCGTTTGTTGCGTAGTCGAAGCGCTAGTAGGGAAGAGGGTGCCTTTACCCCAGATTCCGCTGCTGCTGCTGCCGCTACCGTTGCCGCCGGCGTTGCCTGTGCCTCTGCCTCTGCCTCTGCCTGCGCGGTTGCTGTGCGTCGCTGAGTACTCGCGAAGGCAATCGAAGACCCGGAGGGCGGCGCGCAGGGATGCGCGCCGTTTTTCATCGGGACAGGGATGTCCCGTATGAAAAATCCCTGCGCGGGCATCGCTCGTGCGGGCCTGTGATTCAAAAGAAAAGCATTTTTCTTTGGTTATCTTTCTTTTGTTGCTTATGACAAAAGAAAGTAACCCGCCGCTTTAGTGGCGGAAGCTTTTGGCGTTTGATCCTGATCTTGATCTTGCTTGAGCCAAACGCCGCAAACCCGTTACAGCGCGGTCGCGGCTTGTGACCGAAGGAAATCCAGTAGGACGCCGCTCCTACCCTTAGAAGCCGCGATCACCATCCTCGCCGTTTGCGGCTGGAGCCCAGGGTAGGAGCGACGCAAGTCGCGACCGCGTTCTCGCGGCCTCCGGCGTGCGCCTCAAGCAGAAGTAGAGCTTCCGTCCACAACACGAGCAGCGGCTTGGGACCGCCATCCACTCCGAGAAACCTGCCCAGGCATAACCAAAATCGCCACCCGCTCGATACGCCGACCCTCGCTCCAACGACCCGAACGCAGGCATCTGATGCTGCGTTGCACAAACATGGTGCAAGCCCGCCCGATTTTGGAGCGCGGCGCGCCGCAGGCACCGAACGCGTATCCGTGTCGCTCATCCAAGTGATTGAATTCGTGACCAACACAGCTCGTTCGCTGCGACGCGCGTAGTTGGCACGGCTATTGCGTAGCCTAGTAGGCGGGTGCAACGGCGCATCCGCGACAACCTGATTCCGGCAGACGGGCCAACGGCGGTCCGGCCTGTCGAAGACAACGGCGTCTTTCCGGTGCGAACCGGGAAGGCGCCGTTTTCGTTTCTCCCCCTCACGGCCGCTGCGGGACGCCTGGATCGGGCGTTCGCCGCGGCCCCGTTCGGAGATTGCGCGGATGGATCGATCCTTCTGGCGGGCCGGGCATACGCCCACGCTGTTGTCGGCTTTTCTGTATTTCGATTTGAGTTTCATGGTCTGGTACCTGCTCGGGCCGATGCAGGTGCAGATCGCCCAGGCGCTGCATCTGGATACGCAACAGCGGGCCCTGATGGTGGCCGCGCCGATTCTGTGCGGTGCGGTGTTGCGCTTGGTCCTGGGGATGTTCGCCGACCGCGTCGGCGCCAAGCGCGCCGGCCTGATCGCGCAGGCGTTGGTGATCGCGGCCCTGTTGGTGGCGTGGTGGCTCGGCGTCGACAGTTTCGCCCAGGCCTTGTTGCTCGGCTTGATGCTCGGCGTCGCCGGGGCCTCGTTCGCGGTCGCCTTGCCGCTGGCCTCGCGCTGGTACCCGCCCGAGCATCAGGGCACGGCAATGGGCATCGCCGGCGCCGGCAACTCGGGCACGGTGCTCGCGGCCTTGTTCGCACCGGCGCTGGCGGCCGCGTTCGGCTATCAGAACGTGTTCGGCCTGGCCTGCATTCCGCTGCTGCTGGTGCTGGTGGTGTTCGCGGTCTGCGCCAAGGACGCGCCGGTCGATACGCCGAGCAAGCATTGGGCCGATTACGGCCGGGTGCTGGTCGGCAACCGCGACTCGTGGTGGTTCATGCTGTTCTACGCCATCACCTTCGGCGGCTTCGCCGGCTTCGCCAGCGCCTTGCCGGGCTATTTCCACGACCAGTTCGGCTTCGAGCCGAAGATCGCCGGTTGGGCGACCGCAGCCTGCGTGCTCGCCGGCTCGGTCATGCGGCCGCTCGGCGGCGCGATCGCCGACCGCATCGGCGGCACCCGCACCTTGCTGGCGGTGTATCTCGCGGTCGCGACCTTGGTCGCCATCGCCGCGCTCGGGCTCGGCGGCCCGGTCGCGACGGTCGCCTTGTTCGTACTCACGCTGTTGTGCCTGGGCGCCGGCAACGGCGCGGTGTTCCAACTCGTGCCGCAACGCTTCGGCGCCGACATCGGCCTGATGACCGGCTTGATCGGCATGGCCGGCGGTATCGGCGGTTTCTTGCTCGCCGCCGGCATGGGCGTGTTGAAGCAGCACACCGGCAGCTATGCGCTCGGCCTGTGGCTGTTCGCCGGTTGCGCGGCCTTGGCCTGGGGCTTGTTGGCGAGCCTGCGGCATCAGTGGCGCCACCGTTGGGCGGCGCTCAGCGCCGCACGCGTCTGAACCGGCCCCGGAGCGAACTCATGAAGAAACCCAGATTGGTGGTGGTCGGCAACGGCATGGCGGGCGCGCGCACGCTCGAAGAGCTGTTGAAGCTGGTCCCGGACATGTACGACATCACCGTGTTCGGCGCCGAGCCGCATCCGAACTACAACCGCATCCTGCTGTCGCCGGTGTTGGCCGGCGAGCAGGCCTTCGACGACATCGTGCTCAATTCGCTGGCGTGGTACGCCGAGCACGGCATCCGTCTGCATCTGGGCAAGGAAGTCACCCGCATCGACCGGGTGCGGCGGCGGGTGATTGCCGCCGATGGCACCGAGGCCGAGTACGACCGTCTGTTGCTCGCGACCGGCTCGCTGCCGATCGTGCTGCCGGTGCCGGGCAAGGACCTCAAAGGGGTGATCGGCTACCGCGACATCCACGACACCCAGGCGATGATCGACACCGCCAAGGTGAAACGGCATGCGGTGGTGATCGGCGGCGGCCTGCTCGGGCTGGAAGCCGCCAACGGCCTCAAGCAGCGCGGCATGGAAGTGACGGTCGTGCACCTGGCGGGTTGGCTGCTGGAGCGCCAGCTCGATCCGGTCGCCGGGCAGTTGCTGGAGAAGTCGCTGACCGAGCGCGGGCTGAAGTTCCGCCTCAACACCTCGACCCACGAACTCATCGGCAACGCGCAGGGCGAAGTGACCGCGGTGCGCTTCTCCGACGGCAGCGAAGAGCCGGCCGACCTGGTGGTGATGGCGGTCGGCATCCGCCCGAACATCCAGTTGGCCCAGGCCGCCGGCATCCATTGCGCCCGCGGCATCGTCGTCAACGACTCGTTGCAGACCTTCGACCCGCGAGTGTATGCCGTGGGCGAGTGCGTCAGCCACCGCGGCATCGCCTACGGTCTGGTCGCGCCCTTGTTCGAGCAGGCCAAGGTCTGCGCCAATCACCTGGCCAACTACGGCATCGGCATCTACAGCGGCTCGGTGTCCTCGACCAAGCTTAAGGTCACCGGCATCGACCTGTTCTCGGCCGGCAACTTCATGGGCGGCGACGGCAGCGAGGAAATCGTCCTGTCCGACCCGGCCGGCGGGGTCTACAAGAAGCTGGTGATCAAGGACGATCGTTTGATCGGCGCCTGTCTTTACGGCGATACCAACGACGGCGGTTGGTATTTCAAATTGCTGAAGGACGGCAGCCGCATCGACGACCGCCGCGACCAGTTGATGTTCGGCGAGAAAGCGCTCGGCGATTCCGGCACCGCCGGGCAGAACCGCGCCAGCGCGATGACCGACCGCGATGAGGTCTGCGGCTGCAACGGCGTGTGCAAGGGCACCATCGTCAAGGCCATCAACGAGCGGGGTTTGTTCACCGTCGACGAGGTCAAGAAACAGACCAAGGCGGCGAGTTCCTGCGGCTCCTGTACCGGCCTGGTCGAGCAGATCCTGATGAACTGTCTGGGCTCGAACTTCCAGGAAACCCCGAAGACCAAGGCGGTGTGCGCCTGCACCGACCACAGCCACGGCGACGTGCGCAAGGCGATCCGCGAGCATCGCTTGTACACCCACGCGGCGGCCTACGCCTTCCTGGAATGGCGCACGCCGAACGGCTGCGCCACGTGCCGGCCGGCGGTCAACTATTACCTGCTTTCGACCTGGCCGCGCGAAGCGGTCGACGACCCGCAGTCGCGTTTCATCAACGAACGCGCCCACGCCAACATCCAGAAGGACGGCACCTTCTCGGTGATCCCGCAGATGAAGGGCGGGGTGACCAATGCCGGCGAATTGCGCCGGATCGCCGACGTGGCCGACAAGTACGCGGTGCCGATGCTCAAGGTCACCGGCGGCCAACGCATCGACTTGCTCGGCATCAAGAAAGAAGACCTGATCGATGTGTGGAAAGACCTGGGCATGAACTCCGGCCACGCCTACGGCAAGTCGATCCGCACGGTGAAGACCTGCGTCGGCAGCGAGTTCTGCCGCTTCGGCACCCAGAACAGCACGCAGATGGGGATCGACCTGGAAACCATGCTGGCCAACATGTGGAGCCCGCACAAGGTCAAGCTGGCGGTGTCGGGATGCCCGCGCAACTGCGCCGAATCCGGGATCAAGGACGTCGGCATCATCGCCGTGGATTCGGGCTGGGAAATCCACATCGGCGGCAACGGCGGCATCAAGACCGAGGTCGCGCGCTTCCTGGTCAAGGTCAAGACCAGCGACGAGGTGCGCGAGTACACCGGCGCCTTCCTGCAGCTGTACCGCGAGGAGGCTTATTACCTCGACCGCACCGTGCACTACATCGCCCGCGTCGGCATGGACTACATCGTCCAGCGCGTGGTCGATGACGCCGGCAACCGCAAGGCCTTGTTCGAGCGTTTGCTGTACGCGCTGGAAGGCTTGCCCGACCCCTGGGCCGCGCGCATCGCCGGGGCGCGTCCGCGCGAGTTCCAGCCGCTGCGCATTCCCGCAACGCTCGTCGAGGCGGAGGCCTGAACCATGCAACCGACTGCCTACTGGTTGCGGGTCTGCCGGCTCGACGACATTCCGGTGTTGGGCGCGCGGGTGTTGGAAGTCGCCGGCGCCGACAACATCGCGCTGTTCCGCACCGCCGGCGACCGCGTGTTCGCGATGGTCGACCGCTGCCCGCACAAGGGCGGGCCGCTGTCGCAAGGCATCGTCGCGGGCGACAGCGTCACCTGTCCGCTGCACGGTTGGAACATCGCTCTGGCCAGCGGCGAAGCCTGCGCGCCCGACGTCGGTTGCGCGCGCAAGTTCCCGGTGCGCATCGACGGCGACGAGGTGTGGCTGTCGCTCGATACGGCCGCGGCCGGGAGCGGCGGCTGATGGAAGAACTGGCGCTGCGTGGTGAGATCGACACGCTGCCGGCGACCGCGCCTGAGTTGCAGCGTACGCGCACTCGCTCGGTCTGTTGTTATTGCGGGGTCGGCTGCGGGGTGTTGATCGATGCCGAACACGGCCCGGACGGCAGCCGCATCGTCGGCATCGAAGGCGACCCCGAGCATCCGGCCAATCGGGGCCGTTTGTGCACCAAGGGCCGCAGCCTGCCGCAGACCGCGAGCAGCCTGAGCGGACGCTTGTTGGCGCCGGAGCTGCGTCACTTGCGGCAGGAGCCGCGCCGCCCTGTGGATTGGGCGCTGGCGCTGGATACGGTGGCCGACCGCCTGGCCGGCATCGTCCAGCAGCACGGCCCGGATGCGGTCGCGTTCTATATCTCCGGGCAGTTGTTGACCGAGGATTACTACGTCTTCAACAAGCTCGCCAAGGGCTTGCTCGGCACCAACAACATCGACACCAACTCGCGCCTGTGCATGTCGAGCGCGGTCAGCGGCTACAAGCTGGCGCTCGGCGCGGACGGCCCGCCGACGTGCTACGAAGACCTGGAACTGGCCAAGACCGTGCTGTTCGCCGGCAGCAACATGGCCTATGCGCATCCGGTGCTGTTCCGGCGCCTGGAAGCGGCGCGCGAGCGCGATGCCGAGGTGCGCTGGATCGTGATCGACCCGCGCCGCACCGACACCGCGGCGATGGCCGACCTGCATCTGCAGATCCAGCCCGGCACCGACGTGGCGCTGTTCAACGGCATGCTGCATCACCTCATCTGGGAAGGGCGGGTCGATGCGGCGTTCATCGCCGCGCACACCGAGGGCTATGCCGAACTCAAACAGATGCTGCGCGACTACACCCCGCGCATGGCCGCGGAGTTGTGCGGGATTGCGGTCGCCGACCTGATCCAGGCCGCGGACTGGTTCGGCCGCGACGTCGCGGCGTTGTCGTTGTACTGCATGGGCCTCAATCAGTCGGCGCACGGCACCGACAAGAACCTGGCCCTGATCCATCTGCACCTGGCCACCGGCCAGATCGGCAAGCCCGGCGCGGGGCCGTTCTCGCTGACCGGCCAGCCCAATGCGATGGGCGGGCGCGAAGTCGGCGGCATGGCGACCATGCTCGCCGCGCATCGTGAGATCGGCAACGACGCCGACCGCGCCGAACTCGAAAGCCTGTGGGGGCTGCCCGGGCACAGCCTGTCGGCCAAACCCGGCTTGTCGGCGGTAGCCTTGTTCGAGGCCTTGCGCACTGGCCGGGTCAAGGCGGTGTGGATCGCCTGCACCAATCCCGTGCATTCCATGCCCGACATCGGCCAGGTGCGCGAAGCGCTGCAACAGGCCGAGTACGTGATCGTGCAGGAAGCCTTCCGCAACACCGACACCGTGCCCTATGCCGACGTGTTGTTGCCGGCGGCGAGCTGGGGCGAAAAAGACGGCTCGGTAACCAACTCGGAACGGCGTATCTCGCGGGTGCGTGCGGCGGTGCCGGCGCCCGGCCAGACCAGGCCGGACTGGTGGATCGCCAACGAAGTGGCGCGTCGCCTGGAAGCGCGCCTCGGGCCGCCCGGCGTCGCGCCGCTGTTCGCCTTCGATGGGCCGGCGCAGATCTTCGACGAGCATCGTCGCCTCACCGTCGGTCGCGACCACGACATCGGTGGGCTCGACTATCCACGCCTGGACCGCCAGGGGCCGCAGCAATGGCCGTTTCCGGCCGGCGCAGCGCAGGGCCTGGCGCGGCGCTACGGTGACGGCGTGTTCGCCACCGCCAATGGCCGCGCACGCTTTCACCCCACGCCGTATCGGCCGGTGGCCGAGGCGACCTCGGCGCGCTTTCCGCTGCGCTTGCTCACCGGGCGCCTGCGCGATCAATGGCATGGCATGTCGCGCAGCGGAAGAGTGCCGGGTGCGTTCGCGCACAGCCCCGAACCGGGCCTGCGCATGCAGCCGCAAGACGCGGCGCGGCGCGGGCTGGCCCAGGGCGATCTGGTCAAAGTGATCAGCAAGCGCGGCGAACTGGTGCTGCCGCTGGAGCTATCGGACGAAGTCGCGTCCGGCACGGTGTTCGCGGCCATGCATTGGAGCGGGCAGTTCCTCTCCAGCGGCGGCATCAACGAAGTCAGCCAGCCGGCGGTGGATGCGCGTTCGCTGCAGCCCGAGCTCAAGCATGCGGCAGTAAGGGTCGAGAAAGCCGAATTCGCCTGGCATCTGCTCGCGGCACGGCGCGGCGATGCCTTGAGCCTGCAGGCGGCGGTGCAACCGCTGCTCAGGGATTGCGGTTTCGCAGCGCTCGGCCTCGCTGCGGATGCGATGGCCGAGGGGATGTCCAGTATGCGCGGCGGCGTGGCCGACGACCCGGCATGGCTGGTACTGCGCGCGGCTTGCGAGCACGCGCCGCCGCCGGAATGGCTGGAGGCCTTGAGCGAGGCGCTGCAGTTGCACGCGGGCCGCGACACCCTGGAATACCGCGACGCGCGCCGCGGCCTGTTGAAGCGGGTGTCGTGGCGCGCCGATTGCAACGACAACCGCATCGACGGCCTGCTGTTGACCGATGCGCAGCGCCACGACGCCGGGGAGAACCTGCTCGATTCGGCCCTGTCCGGGCGGCCATGGAGCGGATCGCGCCTGGCGGTGTTCGCACAATCCGGCGGTGGCGGCGCACGCGATGCGGTGGTGTGCAACTGCCTGCAGATCCGCGAGTCGAGCATTCGCGCCGAGATCGCCCGCGGCGCCGGCGTCGCCGAACTCAAACAGCGCCTGGGCTGCGGCACCGTCTGCGGTTCCTGCGGACCGCAATTGAACCAACTGTGCCGCCTCGCGGCACAGGCGTGATCACGACCCCTCGGGCATCAATACGGAGTCATCATGGATCGCATCGTTTCCGACTCGTTCCGGCGCGCGCCCAGCGAAGTGGTGTTGCTGTCGGCCGGCCCCGGCGACCTGGAACTGCTGACGATCAAGGCGGCGAAAGCGCTCGCCGCCGCCGAGGTCGTGCTGCTCGACGAACTGGTCGACCCGCGTATCGTCGAATTGGCGCCGTTGGCGCGGGTGATCCGCGTCGGCAAGCGCGGCGGCTGCCGCTCGACGCCGCAAGCTTTCATCTGCCGGTTGATGCGCCGTTATGCACTGCAAGGGCAGCGGGTGGTGCGGGTCAAGGGCGGCGATGCGTTGTTGTTCGGCCGCGCCGGCGAAGAGATCGACTTCCTGCGCCGCGCCGGCATTGCGGTGCGCATCGTCAACGGCATCAGCGCCGGTTTCGCCGCGGCGGCGAGCCTGGGCGTGTCGCTGACCCACCGCGATCACTGCCACGGCATCACCTTCGTCACCGCGCATACCCACGACCACGGCGAACCGGACTGGGCCGCGCTCGCCGCCACCGGCACCACCTTGGCGATCTACATGGGCATGAGCCGCATCGCATCGGTGGCGGCGGGGCTGCTGCTGCATCTGCCGGGGCATACGCCGGCGGCGATCGTGCAGGGCGCGAGTCAGGACTGCGAAACGTGCTTGTTGACGACGTTGCAGCGATTGACCGGCGATGCCGAGCGCATCGTCTTCGGTCGGCCGGGTGTGATCCTGATCGGTGCTGCGCTCGCCGAAGCGCGCGTCGAAGCGAAGGGTGCGATGGTGGGCGCTGATCGAGTTTGTCTGTCCTAAAAAAATGTTTCAGCTGGCACAAATCTTTTGCGACGCCGCCGAGATCGAACTTGCGCTCTGCGCTTTTTTGCGTACATGCTTCAGGCGTTCGACAGAGTCGGGCATGCGCACATGTCGTCGCCTGCGGCGTGCGCATCCAAGAGAATTGCGCCAACTTTCAGGAGACTTTCCATGCCGACGTCCGATCCGACCGGCTCTTCATCCGGATTTCTGTCGGGCTTATTTAGCCGCGTCCAACGTCAACCGCAGTCCACGCCGGTCCCACCCGAACCCGTGCAGCCGCAGCGGCCCAAGCTCGATCCGTTGAGTGCCGCGGCGATCATGGAAGACGGCTATCAGCCCAAGAGCACAGGTAAGACCGGCGATTGGCAGCGTGTCGACGATGAAATGCTGAAGAAACTCAATCTGGATCCGGGCAAATTCCATAGCAGCCCCAGCGGTATGCATGCGACCTTGTATCGCAAGCCCGGCACCGACTCCGAGTCCGAAGGATTCGTGTTGGACTATCGCGGTACCGCGCGGCTCGGAGATTGGTCGGCTAATTTCCGCCAGGCGCTGGGCATGAAGAGCGAGCAGCACGAGCAGTCGATGCTGCTGGGCAAGGAAGTCAGCGCGGCACTCGGTCCGAGCCTGGTCGGAGTGACCGGTCACTCCAAGGGCGGCGGCCAGGCCTTGCTGGTCTCGCAGGCGATCGGTGTCGATTGCGTCACCGCGAACCCGGCCTGGCCGAGCCTGGGCACGCTCAAAGCCTACGGCTTCAACCCCGAGACCTTTCACAAGGGCAAAGGCGGCCCATCGGTGACCAACCTGGTGGTCGAAGGCGAGCCCTTGCAGGGCTTGCAAAGCACCGGTGTCGTCTCGCTGGTGCCGCCCAGGCAGGGGGTGGAGTTGCAGGGGCCGAAGTTCGAGTTCAAGCCTCAGCAGCACAGCGGCCTGCGTGGTCACGAACC
This sequence comes from Lysobacter antibioticus, assembly GCF_001442535.1. Lineage (NCBI taxonomy): Bacteria > Pseudomonadati > Pseudomonadota > Gammaproteobacteria > Lysobacterales > Lysobacteraceae > Lysobacter > Lysobacter antibioticus. The sequence continues at coordinate 1,951,525 of NZ_CP013141.1, forward strand.
CGGCGACGACCCGGACCTGGACATGGCGCGCCCCATGTTCGCAGCCGTGGATGGGAGCAAGCATCTGCTCAAGTTGCATGGCATCGGCACGGTGCGCGAGTCGCTGCAGAATAGCGAGGTCGCCAAGCTGGCCGACGTCGCCCACAAGGGCGGTTTGTCGAAGGTCGATCACATCATCGCGGAGAAAGACGGCGGCCAGGGCCATTTCCTGGTCGAAGGCAAACTCGGCGATCCCTCGGCGAAGTACGCCAAGGTCATGGGCGCCTTGCCGAGCGGTGTCTTGGGCCAGCAGTTGATCCAGCACATCAACCAGCATGGGATGCTGAACCGCCCACAGATTCAGCAGGGCGGCGAGCACGCGCCGACCCTGCCGCATACGCGCCAGATCTGAGCGTCGTTGGATCTGCGGGCCGAGTCACGACGTGGTTCGGCCCGCACTATGCAGGCAGGTAGCGATGGCGACGGTTAGGATCGGGACCGAGCGGTAGTGATCGTCGCGCCTTTCGGCCACGCTATTTCTCCTTTCGCTTGGGTTTGGTCGCCGCGGTTTTCTTGACTGTCACCGCGGTGTTCTGCGGCGCGCGTTTGACCGCCTTGACCGTGCCGATGGCGCTGTCGCCGGATACCGCGTCGTCGAAGCGTTCCTGCATGCCGCAACTGCGGTCGGGGTAGACGACGCAGGTGCAGGTGTCGACCCCCTCCATGCCGTCGACGTTGAGGCCGACGAAGCCCAGCGGAGCGTAGCGGTGTTCGACGCCGAGCGGCGGCCGCAGCTCGGCGACCCCGCCGTTGCGCGGCCATTCGATGTTGCCGGTGGCGACGCGGGCCGGAATCAGCCAGTAGTCGCCGCTGCGATACTCGCCGTCGGCTGCGAAACGGACCTGGATGCCGTCCTCGAGCGCGATCCAGTACCACTCGCCGGGCTTGCCGGGTTTGCCGTCGTCGGGTTTGTCCACCGGCACCGCGCCGTCGACCAGCACGATGTCGCCTGCACCGACATGGTCCCAGCGCCGCACCTTGGTCGTCGCGTTGGGGCTGCGGCCCTGGGCCTGGGTCAGCGTCAGCGTGTTGCCTTCGACGCCGCTGATCTGGCTCAGCTGGCCGGGACGACCGAGCAGGTCGTCCTGTTCGTCGGTGATCTCGACCCATTGCCGTTCGCGGAAGTCGCGCGCGTTGGCGACTTCGAGCTTGTCGCCGCCGCCGCCGATCCAGCGCGTCAGCACGCTGCCGTTGTCGCGCGACCATTTGAAGGTCGCGCCGACGTTGCCGTTGTCGTTGCCGCGATGGATCTCGACCCGGTACAGATGGTTTTCGGCGCCGCGATACGCAGAGTCGGGATCGGTGACGCAGGGGTCGTCGAGGCGCGGCAGCTCTTGCAGTTGCGCCGCCAGTTTCGGCGGTTGCCGGTCGAACAACAGCAGCGGCGCGGGGCAGGCCGAGCGATAGTCTTCGTCGAGTTGGTCCAAGCCTTGCTGCAGGCGTTCGATTTCCTGTTTCAAGCGCTCGCGCTCGGCTTCGTCCTGGGTCTGCTCGGCGCGTTCCTTGAGAACTTCGATGCGCTCTTCGAGTCGATCCCGGATCGTCTCCAATTCCAGTGCGCGCACCTGCCAGATCACCTGGCGCCGGCTGCAGGTGTCGGGCCCGCCGAGTGCGACTTCGCGCAGTTGCGGCATTTCCACCGCGGTGAGATGACGCTCCCACACGTCCAGATAGACCCAGAAACGGCTGTCGTCCTGGTTGGAGGACGATTCCAGCCACGATCGCAGCGGATCGCCCGAACCGGGTTGGTCGTTGGCCGGCGCGGGAATGAAATGCGGCTGCGACAGGTAGTCGCTGCCGTCGCATTCGCACAGCACGCCGTCGACGTAATAGCGTCCGGCGCCGATCCGCAGCGAGCGTTTGCCGTCGCGCTGCTCCAGGGTCAGCCCGAATCCGGGGGTTCCGGCCGGCGCCGCATAGGGACCGAACACGTCGCGAGCGAGCGTGCGCAGCAGATGCAGCAGGATCGCGCCCTGTTCGTTCGGGTCGGCATCCAGCGTGACCCGGCCCTGTTGCAGCAGGACCTGGCTGAAATGATGGCGGGGATCGAAGCTCGCCCGTGAGAAGTCGCCTTTCATAGCTGCTTTCCTTCCAGGTCAATCGGCGAAGAGAAGTCCGACGGTCATGCCGGCCGGGGTGTACTGGTCGAGCCGCGCGCGCAGGTTGGCCTCGCGTTGCGGCTCGTAGAGATGGTGGTAGACGCCCATCTGCGATTCGTCGTCGGCGCCGCGCAGGATCTCCAGCGCGCAATGATCGAGCAGCCGCGCATAACCGGGCCGGCCGTAGCGCCGCGAGCGATAGCGCGGCCGCACCCGCAGGCGCTCGGCGGCGATCTCGCGTTGCTCCAGTGGCGCCGGGAGCTTGCGATCGCGCACCGCCGCGATGACGCCGTCGGGTTGGCAGCGATAGCGTCGCGGCGTGCGGCAGTGGCAGGGCACATGGCTGAAACGCACACAGCCGATCTGGCGGCGGGCGACGTTGAGGCAGTCGTTGAACAGGCAGTTCTCGGCCAGTTCCAGGGCATGCGCCTCGATCGTTCCGAACACGGTGCAACGAAGCAGTTTCAGACGCGCGTGCGCGACCGCCGAGGTCGCCGCGCCGATCGCTTCCTGGCGCGGGCCGGCGGCGTCGACGATGCTGTCTTCGATCGTCAGCGGGATCGGATCGCTGCCGACCTCGTCCTGCTGGATCTGGATCGAGCCGACGATGCTGCGTTCGATCCGTACCTTTGCGCGCAGGTTGTACAGCTCCAGGCTGGGTTCGGCCGGGCGGTCGGGTTCGCAGCCGCAACCGATGCCCCAACCGGGCACCAGGGTGCAGTGGCGGATCGACAGCTCGGCGGCGCAATCGGGCTGTCGTGCGGCTTGTTCGGCATAGGTCTCGGGTTCGCGCGGCGCCGACACGTGTAACGGCCGTCCGGTCAGCAGGATGCCGTCGAGGGCGAAGCGGCTGCCGACATCCATCTCCACGGTCAGCGCATCGGCCAGGTCGGTCTGCCAGTCGATCAAGCGAATCACCGGGCGCACGCCGTTGGCTGCGCGCAAGCTCAGCGACTGCCCCGGTTGCAGCCGGATGTGCAGCGGCTCGACCCAGACCCCGCTGTGGATCAGTTCGATCACGGCGTGCTGCGGCGACTGTTCCTGCCACAGGCGCAGGGCGTCGGCTATGCGCGGCACCGGCGCGGGGGCGTCGGCCGAAGCGTCGTGCGCGCCGGACTCGCCGACCCGATACAAGCGGAAGTCCTGCGCCGGTCGGCGCATCGTCCGTCGGTATTCGCCGCCGCCGAGGTCGGCGGCGAAACCGTAGTGATAGCTGACCCGCACGCCTTTCTTCGGAATCTGGTTCGGCGGGAACATCAGCCGGCCGAGCACCGGATCGATCGCGACCTTGCCGCGCGGCACGCGATAGCGCCAGCCGCTGAGGTCGGCGACCACGACCGCGCCGACCGGAAGCGGTTCGCTGGCGTCGTGGCCGGCCCAGCGTTCGGCCCACACCGCCAGGCTCTTGCCGATGCCGTATTCGTCGTCCAGGTGCCGTTCCAGGACGCGCCGACGCAGCGGCATCGGCAGGTTTTCCTCGCCGGCGAGATGGTGGCGGTCCGGCTCGGGGCGCGGCTTGCGGTACAGCGGCGCGTCCTGCCCGAGCACGCTGAAGGTGAAGCAATGCGGGCCGGCATCCTCGACGCAGTAGGCCGGCGTGCGCGTGACCGGATAGCTGCGCATGCGCCAGGCGAACACGCCGACGCTGGGGATGTTGTAGCGCCCCGGGCGACGCGGCGAAGCGATACGGCGCACGTCGACGCTGTGCGCGAGCGGGTCGAACGGCCCGCCGCACAGATCCAGCGCCGCCATGTCGCGCAACGAGGCGGTGCCGAGCCGGTGCAGGTGCAGGTGATCGAGGTTCTGGGCCCGGTCCAGGCGCTGGAAGAACTCGACCGCGCGCGCCGGCCAGCCGGCGATGTCGCGGGCGAGGTCTTCGAGCAGAGCGACCGTGCCTTTGCGGCGACGGTGCTGGATCGACTGGGCCACCTCGCGTCGCGGCACCAGCGCGCGCTCGAGCGCGCGCCCGGCGTCGTCGCGGCGCTGCGCCGGCGCCCCGGCCGCGTCCACCGGACGATAGCCGATCAGATCGGCGAGATAGGGCACGACCCAGTCGTCGGCGGTCTCGATGAACCAGTTGTCGTACAACTGCGCGATATCGTCCTCGACCAGGTTCATCTGCTCGGCGATCACCCGCAGCAAGGCCTGCAGCGGATAACCCTGCTCGATGTCGCGGATGCGGTGAATCGTCGGCAGCAGCCGGTACAGGCGGTCGATGCGTGGTTCGATGTGCAGCGAAGGGATGTCCATGTCGTCGCTCACTGGACCGGATTGAGGATCAGGGTGTCGGGCACGTTCGGCACGAAGCAGGCCAGCCGCGCCGGCCGGATGGTGTCGCCGTTGGGCTCGGCGGGGCCGGCCTCGACGCGGGCGGGCGGCTGGATCGGTATCGACTGTGCATCGTTGCCGTTGAAGCCGCTGTCGCTGTCGCCGTGGACGATGGCCTGGACGATGTCGGTGATCTCGTTCTGGCGTATCAGCCGGCGCTGGTCGCTCTGCCCGTCGATGACGGTCTCGGGGATGCCGCCGAAGCTGTCGACGTCGACCCAGTCGATGCCGCGCACCGACTGCATCGCCGCGACGATCTCGCACAGCAGGGCCGGCTGGGCGAGGGCGCGCTGGTCGAAGCCGAAGCGTTCCAGCAGGCGGTCGCGTACCGCGGTGGCGACCGGCTCCCAGCGATGGCCCGGCAATAGCCGCAGCCGCGCTTGCAGCACCAGGGCGATGCGTTCGCGCATGGCCACCTGCACCGACAGGGCGGGGTCGCCGAGTTCGCGCAGGGCCTGCATGAGGTTGCGATAGAGGTCGGAATTCGGATCCAGCGGCATGTCGTCGACCCCGGCGACGGTGATGTGCACCACTTCGCGCACGCCGTCGCTGAGCCGCGCCGCCACGGCCTTGGCGATGCCGGCGAACATACGGGTGAAGTCGGCGTAGTCCGACAGCGACACCAGCCGGTCCAGCGCCATCAACGAACGCGGCGCGTTCTCGCGGATCAGCCCGATGCTTTCGCGGTCGGCGCCGCCGGAGGCGCGCAGCGGATTGATCACCTCCTTGATTCCAAGCGGACGGCTGATCAACAGCGAGATCTGCCCGGCACGCACGTTGCCGCCCTTGCCGATGCCGTTGCGGTATTCGGCGCGCAGGTTCTCGAAGCCGCTCGGTGGGCGCAGGCCGTTGACGCCGTCGCCGAACACCACCGAGGTCACGCCGTCGTCGCCGGTCACGGTGACGTAGGCGCGCGCGTCGGGGCCGAGCCCGGCGAGGCTGTCGGTTTCCTGCCATTCCACCTCGTTGACCAGCACCTTGAGCGTGCTTGCCGCGCCTACCGCGGTCGGCGCCGGGCGCCAGGTCAGCGGCGGTTGGCGCAAGGCGAAGCGTTGCAGCGGCCGCCGCGCGTCGCTGCTGCCGAGTACTTCCTTGCGGCTCTCGCCGTGACTGGCCGCGACCACGTTGGCACGGATGCGCAGCCCGTCGCGGTAGTACACGTAGGCCAACGGCGTGGCCAGGCGCAGGGTGGTGTGCGGACGGTCGCCCGGACGCCAGAAGTCGCTGCCGTGCTTGAGGCCGGCGATCATCATCAGCTCGCTGACGCGCACGCCGCGCACCCCGGGAATGTCGCTGCGTTCGCCTTCCACCACCACCCAGCGACCGGACTTGAGTTGCTCGTGCAACGGGCCCAGTTCCAGTTGGCTGCCGGAGACGTCGTCGAGAATCGGTTCGGCGGCCATCTCCAGGCGGCGCCGTTGCGGGTGCAGCCAGGTCTGGCGCAGTTCGAAGATCTCGAGGCGAGTCTCGCCGTCGGCGACATCGCGCCAGGCGCTGGGCTTGCCTTCGGCGCCGAATTCGATCCGGGTGCTTTCCTGTGACAGCCCGTAGGCGCTGCGCGGCCCGGTATGCGTGCTGGCGACGTGCATCACCTGGTAGCGCGCCAAGCGCTCGGTCGGCAGCGGCGGCCGCACGACCAGGACCCGATCGCCGATCGCGAGCAGCGGATCGGCCTTGCCGAGGAAGGCGTTGCTGTCGCTTTCGTCGTCCTCGTAGACCCAGTCCGTCCACGATTCGACCGACGGGATGGTGTTGTTGGTGGTGCCGGGCATCGGCTTGGACGAGCCGGCTCCGAACAGGGTCTCGCCCGCGCCGAGCACGTGCACGGCCGTCAACGAGGGCGTCGCCTGTCCGGGGCTGGAGCCGCGCCAGGCCGCGTAATAACTGTCCTTGAGGGTCGGCGCGAAGTCGGTGATCAATTGCGGCTGCACATCGGCGTCGTAGCTGAAGGTCTCGTCGAGCTTGCGCGGCAGGCGCAGGGTGTTGGCGGCCTGCAGCCGGCGCGGCTGCAGCAGATACTCGACCGCATCGTCCGGTCCGCCGTTCGGCGTGCTCGCGCCCGGCAGCTCGAGCTCGGACAGTGCCTCGCCGAAAGCGTCGATGGCCTGCATGGCGTTGCCGTTCTCGACCCCGCCGTTCAGCAGGCCGGCCCATTCGTCCATCGGCGGACGCGGCGCGCCCAGCCGCAGTGCATTCAACAGTTGCGCGCAATTCTCGATCGCACGGTCGTCCTGGATGAAGGCCAGTTTGTTCTGCAGAACCTGCAACAACGGGTGCGCCTGGTCCTGCAGCGGCGGCAGCGGCTGCAGGCGCAGACGCGTGCGTTGCCCGGCGAAATCGGGTTCTACCGCGATCAAGCGACGTGCGACGTGCACCGCGTTGGCCGAGGCGCCGAACTGGAACAGCAACAGGTCGCCGGGCAGGACGCCGGTGTCGACGCCGACCGCGTGGATGCTGTCGAGGGCGAGCACGTTGGCCAGCTCGATCCGCTGCGGCCGCTCGCGGCGGATCTGCAGGTCGTTCCATTCGCGCCGTGCCTGCAGCGCTTCGTCGGTCTCGAACGATTGCGGCAGTTCGCCGGGACCGGGGATGCTCTGCGCGCGCATGCCGACCGGCAGTTCGACCGGCTCGGCCTGGTTGTCGTCGACGATGTAGGACAGGAACACGCTGGAAGAGACGCCGGCGCGCGGCGCGTAACCGACCAGGCGCGCCAGTTCGACCAGGGAGCGGCGTTCGCCTGCGGTGCGCAGATAGCCTTCGTTGGCGATGCGTTCCTGATAGAAGCTCAGTACGTCCGAGACCGTGGCCCAGCCGTCCAACAAGGCGATCGCCGGGTCGGCGGGGTCGCGCGTGGTCAGCGGCTGCAGGGGCCGCAAGCTGCGCGCGGGCTGGTGGCCGTCGCCGGGAACTTCGACCTCCATGCTCGGCAATCGCGCCTTCATGCTGGCGAGGAACCGGCCGTGGGTGCCGACCCGGTAGGCCAGCGCGGGCAGTCCGCGACGGTTGTCCAGCGCCACCGGCGTCGACGCCGCGACGCCTTGGCAGCAGCCACAGCGGGCGCCGCCGCATCCGCAGTCGTGAGCGCTCATCGCCCACCTCCGACGAAGATCGAGAGCTTGCCGTGCTCGGGATAGTTGGGGTCGTTGTCGAGGCGCGCGATCTCGTGTGCGCCCAGGCGCAGGATGCCGTCTTCGAGTTCGCGGTTGGCGGCCGCGAACAGGCGCTGCAGACGGATCACCCGGGCGCATTCCACGCCGGTCACCGCCATCGCTTCGGCGACCAGTGCGCTGGCCCGCAGGCTGTGGCCGAAGCTCAAGCGATCGGGGTGGAAATAACCCGGTTGGCCGTCGCGGCGACGACCGGAGCCGAAGTGTTCGAGCAGTGCGGCCTTGATCGCGCCGCGCTCGTAGCCGGGCAGGGCGCAGACTTCCAGGCCCAGTTCGATCGGCACGTACACCGCCGTCTCCACATGCAGGTCGTGGCCCATGCGGCGCACGCGGTGCAGGGCCGTCTGGACATCGCCGATCAACTCGGCGTCGGCCGGCACGCGACCGTACGGGTCCAGAGCCACGTCGGCCTCGTACCAACTGCCGGTCCATACCAGTTCGCCGGCGGCGCGCTGCACTCGCAGATCGCGTTCGGCCAGGTGCGCGTAATCGTCGGCGGTGATCGCGCGCAGGCGTTGCTTGCGGAACGCGCCGGGCGCCAGCAAGCGCGCCTGCGCCAGCGGCTCGGGGTCGGTGCCGCCGCGCGCCGACAGCGGATTGTCGACGCGCAGCTGCAAGCCGCTCCATTCGCCGCGCAGATGCACGCGGTTGATGCCGTGGGCGCCGACGTTGCCGGCGCTGCCGTTACCGAGCCGGTAACGGGCGGCGAAGCGGCGGCCCGGTTCGGGGCGCTTGCCGAGGTCGTCGTCGCCGAAGCGCAGATGAGCCAGGCCCTGGTTGTCCATCTCGACGACCACATGGCGGTCCTCGTCGCCGCTGCCGAGCAGATCGAACACCGGCGTCCACACAGCGCCCTCGTCATCGTCCAGGCGCAATGCAGGCAAGGCTTCGCGCGGATCCTGATCGAGGCTGGCGGACGCGGCGCGATTGGCGGCCGGCACCTGGGTACGATGGGTCAGCGGCGCATCCGGCAGGTGCCAATGGAAGCGGCCGGGCCGTTGCACGAGTTCCGACGGTTGGCCTTCGCATTCGCATTCGGCCTCGCCGTGTGCGTCGGGCACCGTGCCGAGATCGAGCGGGCCGGCGCGGCGGCCGTGGTCGGCCAGGACTACGTTGCCGAGCGCCATCGACACATCGTGCAAGCGCGCGCAGTTCGGCGCCGGGCCCAGTGCGCTCAGGCACAGCGCGAACGGCAGCGCGTCGTCGCTATGCCATTCCACCCGTAGCAGAGGTATCGGCCGCGGGTCGTCGGGGCCGGTGGGATAAAGCGTGTCCTCGATTGCCTCGACCCGGGTCAGCCGCACCGGCCGGACATGGGACGGATCGGCATCCGCCTCGAGTCCGCTGCGCGGTCCCAGCACCTCCTTCAACAACAGCACGTCGCCGGCCTTCAGTTCCAGCGCGCGTGCCTCGCCTTGCGATTGCGCCCACGCATCGCGCAACACCGCCGTCGTCGCACCGCGCGGCAGGCAGCAGTCGTCGCGCCCCCAGTCGTAGAACGCGATGCGGTTGTGTGCGCTGCGCAGGGCGATCAAGCCGGCGTCGCCGCCGGTCAGCGGCAGGAAACTGTCGTAGCGGTGGTAAGGATCGGACGCGAGCGTGCGCATGGCCTCGTCGCCGAGCAGGGGCGGCACCGGCGCATCGGCGGCGATGCCGCTGAGGAAGATGATGTCGGCGACCGCCACATCGAGATCCTGCGAGGTCTCGACGGCGACCCAAGCGCGGGCATTGCAGCCTTCGTGCAGGCGATAGTCGACCAGCCGCGCGTGCCGGCGCACCGAGATGCGTTGGCGCGCGGTGTCGAGATAGGCCTCGGTCGCGACCGCATCCTGGTAGTAGCTCAGATAATCGCCGGCATAGGCCAGCAACTCGATCAAGGTGACGCCGAGATCGGGTACGTGCTCCGGGTCCCAGTCGGGCGAAACCAGTGCGAGCCGGTCCTGGATCAGGCGACGGAAACTGGCGTAGTCCTTGGCCAGGTACGACAACGCGGGTTCGCTCGGCGGCTCCTCCACGCAGGCCGGTACCGCCGCGCAATCCAGGTCGGATGGGCAGCCGGCCTTGAACGAGAACTCGGCGCTGGCGTACATCGGGTCCAGCCCGTCGATGTCGAGCAGGCGCAAGCGGTAACGCGAATGGTCGCCGCGTCGATCGAGACGTACCGTCAACCAATCGTCGACATCGGGTTCGTCGCTGGGGTGCGGGTCGACGTCGACGATGCCGATGTCGCCGATGCGGGTGCCGCCTTCGATGCGCAGATGGCGCAGCAGCCCGGGGCCGTCCTCGCCGAACTCGGGCGGCAGCTTGCCGAGAAAGTAAACGTGCAGTTCGAGTTGGTCGGCGGAGACTTCGACGAAGTCCAGGCCGACCCGCCCGCGGAAGGCACGGACGTCCTGGCGGCGCGGATCGTTGCAGCATGAAAGAGTCATGACGGAATCCCTGCCTCGGTCAGATCGCGCGGGTGAAGCGCGCGCTTTGCTCTTCGCGGGTGCGCAGCAGCACGTAACTCAGCTCGACGGTCAATGCGGCGTCCTGCGCGCTGACCTGCAACGCGCGCACTTCGATCACGTCCTGCAACCAGCGTTGCAGCGCCGCCTGCAAGGTGAATTGCACGGTCGCGGCCAACTCGGGGCTGTTGCCGGCGAACACCAGTTGCAACAGCCCGCTGCCGAAGTCGGGCCGATTGACGCGTTCGCCGGCCTGGGTGAACACCAGTTGCTCGATCATGTCGCGCACGTGGCCGGCATGGTCGGTGGCGGCGCTGCGGCCGCGGCCGTCGACATGGAAAGGGAAGTCCAGATGCATGGCGGTTCTCCGGCTCGTGCTGCGGCGGCTAGGTCGCGAACACGCGGGCCTGCATGGCGCCGACGATCGGCGCGCCCTGCGGGATCTGTTCGGCGCTCTGGCAAATGCCCGGCGCCGGCCCGGGCGCCGGCGTCAGCATCGCCGGCAAGCCCATGACGGTGACCCGCGCGCTCGGCATCGTCCAGCGCACGGTGACGCAGGGCTGCGGCTTGCCGTTGGGCAGGGTGAAGGGACAACCGGCGACGACGATGGTCGGCGCGCCCGGCGGGATCGTCGCCACCGGTTGCCCCATCACCAGTACGCGCGTCTGCACCGGCGCGATCTTGGCCTGGCCGACCGCGTGCTGGCAGGTCATGACGGCGTTGGCGTGCAACAGATATCCGGGCATGGCCGCGTCCTCAGGTGATCGCCATGGCGACTTTGTTGAAGGTGATGGTCGGCCCGACCAGATAGATCGAGGCGCCCTTGCCGTTGTCGATGTAGATGCCGCTGTCGTTGACCACCAACATCGCCCCGGTGGTGCTTTTGAGTACGATGCCGCCGGTAATCGGCGTGGGCGGCATGTCGCTGACCATGAGCATGTTCTGCAGCAAGGATTGGATGACGATGTTGGGATCGGCCGGGTTGCCGAGCTTGGCCATGGCCGGCGGATCGGCGCTGGTGTCGAAACGACAGCCCAGCCACACCGGCTTGTTGACGTCGCCGTGTTCGAACATCAGCCACACGCCGGCGCCGACCGGCGGCACCGCGTACACGCCCATGCCCGGACCGGGCGGCCCGGACAGGGGCGTGCAGGGCTCGGCCCAGGTGGTCGGCACGAAGCCGGCCACGTCGACCGCGGTCAGCAACAACCGACCGCGGAATTCGGGATCGGTGTTCATGGCGACCGTGCCCCGGTAGATGCCGGGATACAGTCGTACGCCGCTGGATCCGTCGCTCATGTCGGCACCCTCGGAGTCAGGGAAATCAGTCCGTCGCGACTGAGCTCGAAGCTCTGCTTGAACTCGCCGCGCTTGATCTTGTGGGTCACGCTATCGACGTAGTAGAGACCGTCGTAGGCCAGGCCGGCGCCGCGCACGCCGACCATCAGCTTCGAGCGCAACACATGGCCATAGCGCAACACGTCGAGCGAGCCGCTGACGGTGATCGCATTGGCCGCGCCCTTGAGCATGCGGCCGAGCATCTTCTTGAGGGTGAACTCGGTCGAGTCGCCGCCGGTGTCGTGCGACATCACCGTCTTCAGCGGCGGCGTCGGCCGTGCGCCGAGCGGAGGCTGGAAGATGTTCACCGAAGGGATCGGAATCACCAGCGGCAGACGGCCGGTGATCGGATCGTGAACGTTGACCAGCAAGGTCTCCTTGGCCAGGCCGTCGAGCTGGAAACTCATCGACTCGACGTTGGTGTGCGCATCCATGTTGATGCTCAATGCCGGCTGCGGTACCGGGATGCGGATGTTCGGCCCGAGGTAGGCGATGCTTTGCCCGGGCAGGGGCCCCGGTTCGACGTAGAAGACGAAGCCGCTGTCGTCGGCGATCTTCTTGAGGTGCTCAAGGTCGGTGCCGTTCTGCGCTTCGATCTTCTTGGTCATGATCGGCTGTTCGGGAATGAACGGCGGGATCACGATCGGCACGATGCCGAGCCCGGCGTATCGGGCCAGAATCTGGTAGGCCTGCACGGTCGAAGACATGTTGGGATAGGGCAGGGCCAGTTCGATCAAGTCCATCGCGGTGCTCAGGTCGTCGCCGGTGATGGTCAGCACCGACTGCCCCGGGTCGCTGCTAGGCGCGAGTTCCTGCCGCGTCACCAGGCCGTCCATCAGCACGTGCGGAAATCCTCCCAGCGTCACCATGACCACCACGCGCGTGGCGATCGGGTCGAAGTAGCCGGCCGGCAGCAGCGTGGTCAGCAACGGCGAGTCCTTGCTGACGCCGAAGCTGAGCTGGAACCCGCTCTTGTCCTTGCCGCTGGTGACCTCGACGCTCTGCAGCGCATCCACGACCATGCGCGGCGCCGGCACCGGCACCGCCGGCCCGATCATCAGCGTCAGGTGGATGCCCTGGACCATGGCTTATTCCCGCGCCGGCGGCGGCACGCCGTCGGGCAAGGTGATGCGTACGCGTTCGCCGATCGTGTCGGTGAGCTCGTCGGGGTGCATCGCGCCGTTCGCATCGCACAAGCGCCAGAACGCTTCGGAGTCGCCGAGTTCGCGCGCAGCGACGAGGTCGGGACGTTCGCCTTCGACCACCGTGTGCTCGTGCAAGGTGACGAAACCGTCCAGCGGCGGCAGGAACCGCCGTAGCAGATACGGCACGACCGTGCCGTCCTCGCCGACCCGCATGGCCACCGGCACCGCGTGGTAGCGGCTGCCGGGTGGAAAATCGTAGTTCGCCATCGCCGTATCCTCCGTCGTTGCAGCGGATCGAGATCCGCGTCGTCCTGATCGGTCTCGCGCTTTCGGTCAGAACACGCCTGGAATGCCGAGAGCGCGGAAATCAGCGCCGATTGCCTGGGCCGCGAAGCGCTCCTTGCTCAGCAGGTAGCTCATGAACAAGCCGCCGCCTTTGCTGTCGAATCCGATGTCGTCGATGCTGAGCACGCGCAGGCCGAGACTGAGCTTGGCCCTGATCGGATTCAGCGACACATCGAAGGCCTCCTCGGTGATGCTCAGCTCGGTGATGCGCACCGGCGCGATCCGGTTGGGGCCGAACACGAACACCGACAGCGGCGCCAACGCCGGCGCTATTTCCAGCGAGCCGGTCGCGGCGATCGCATTGGCCGCGAACAGGTCGCCGCTGGCCGGATGGACCAGCGCTTCGATCGCGGCGATCTGCGGATGCAGGCCGCTCAGCGTGGACGACACTTGGCCGGCTTCGAGGGCATCGCTGGCGTCGATTTCGGCCTCGAGCTTGATCGTCTCCGCCGGCGGCCCTTTCAAACGCAGCGCTTCCGAACGATCGCCGGATTCGCCGCCGATGCCCTTGATCTGCAGGCTGCGGGTCATGCTGTCGGGGTTGTATTGCAGGCCGATGATGCGCAGCACGTTGCCGCTGACCGGGTCCAGCAGGACCAGGCCGCCGCGCAACAGCTTGGGAGATCGTGGGTATCCGCTCATCGTCTGGTTTCCCTGTCGGCCCGATCAGAAATCTCTGCTGAAGAACGGGAAAATCGGCGTCCTGATGTCGTTGGGGTGATGGACTTTCCATTCCGATTGCATGCGGTCCATGAAGTTGGGGTTCTCGCGCGCATTGAGCTGGTCGGCCTGCAGGCGCAGTCCCAGGTTGAGCAGGTCGAGGTTGAGCGGGCCTAAGCGCAATCGCTCCGGCATGCCGATCGTGCGCATCAGCTCTGACGATCGTTGCGCCTCGGCGACGAAGGAATCCGCATCGCGCGAGCCGAAGTAGCTGCCACGGGCGCTGTAGGCGCGGCGGATGCCGAGCCAATCGATACGAGAGTTCATATCGGTGGATGGCGGTTGCCAGAAGTTCGGGTCCAGGCCGCTCAGTGGAGGAACCAGGCCCAGAGGGGCGCGTAACGGCCATCGCAGCGGCATCAACGACGGAGCCGGCGCGGGAGGGGGCGGGGTCGTGGTCGGCAGCGGCGGCGACAAGCGCAGCGGCGGCACCAGCGAGAGGCGTGGAAATCGCGGGCGCGGCGAGAGCAGGGACGGGGGCTGCAGGACGAAAGACGGCACCTGTGGAATCGTGGCGGTGTCGTCGGGATCGGCGCGTCCGCCTTGAGGCGCGGCTTGCGGCGCATATGCGCTGATTCGCGCGAAGTCCACGCCCGTCGACGGCCGCGCATGGGGTAGGCGCTGGCAGGATTCGTGGGGGGCTGCCAGATTCGGAGCCGCGGAGGCCCGCACCGGAGTAACGGAGTTCTTTCGTCGTAGGCGAGGATGAAGGCCATGGCGCTCCATCAGCGGGTTCCTCGCCGCGGCGGGAAATCGAATTTTCCCTCGAATTGAAGGTCGTGGCCCTCGCCCTCTTCCTTGAGCGCGTCTTGAGCCTGTTGAAACAGATACGTGCTGCTCGACGGCCCGAACATGTGGAGAGGGTCGGGGTCCAGGCCCGGGTCCTGGTCGAAGAGAGCCGTGACGAACGACCACAGCCATTTCGCCTTCGGACCCAACTCGGGAACAGGCAGTTCGCGGCCTGGCAAGCGGCTGAGGTTCGCACGGGGAACCTCCAGCCGCGGTGGAGGCTCGGGCCCTTCCACCCATTTCGGCAAGCTCTGCTGCTGTGATGGCAACGGCAGCTTCAGCATTTTTCTTAGCCTGGCCGACGGCGGAGGCTTGAACGGCGAGCGCGGTTTGGTCAAGGGCGCGATCAGCGACATATGGGCAGGTAAACGCATCCGGCCGGACTGCGAAGAGACCGGTTGCAACAGGTCGGCGGGATCGGGCCGGAGCTGGGAACTCGGCATGCGCGCCACGATTCGCGCGGCATCAGAGGGCGCCTTTTGCTCGGTGTCGTTCGGACGCACGGCGAACGGGCTGGCCGCCGCCGGGCTCGCGGGTTTGAGCAGGTTGCGTTCGATGCTGTGGCGTTCCATTAGTCGCCCCTCAATGAGCAGCATGGTGGGCCTATGCGCGAGCCAGCGCGGTCGAGCGCCGCAAGCGCTGGAGGCGACGGTCGCGGCGCGGTCGCTGCGGGCGGCTTCACGACACCGACTCCAAGGCGTCCAGCACTTGCCTGGCGCGTTCGGCCACCGATGCCTGCGGATGCTGGGTGAGGGCGCGGATCTGCACCCGCGCTGCATCGCGCATCGCGAACAATTCGCTGAGTGCCGATTCGCGGCGTTCGATCGGACCTTCGAAGACGTCCTGCGCGAGCGACGCCGCGGTGGCCGCGACCGCGGCGTCGTCGCGTTCGAGGAAAAACGACAACGTCAGTTCCAGCGGCGTGGCATCCGCCAGGTCGAGCGCGCCGTCCTCGCTCGTCGCCAGCTTCAGCGCGCGCCGGCAGGTCAGCGTCAACAGATCGTGTTCGCCGTCGGCGATGGCGCGGCGGCTGTTTTCGAGGGCGACGAACTGATTCAGCAGCAAGCTCTGGCGCCATGGCATGTCCGCCGCGACGACGACCAGGCCGATCGGACCGCCGACATCGGGTACCCCGGCGCAAGGGTCGGCCAGGGTGGTGCCGGCGTCGGCCAGGGTGGCGCGGAACGCGAAGCCTGCGGGACGTTGCTTGGCGCGGTCGCCGCCGACGGCCAAATGCAGGCGGCCCGGGCCTTCGATTTCGACGAAGTAGTTCAGCGTTATCGGCGCTCCTGCGAGCAGGAGGGTGCTGGCGACGCGCAGGCCGGCGCGCACGCGCAGCCCTTCGGTCTCGAACGATTGCAGCGCTTCGTGCTGTTCGGATCGCATGTTCATCTGAAGCGGATCCTGGTGGTGGCCGTGCGCGCGGCGAGCACCGAGTCGGCCGCGGTCACGGTGACCACGCCGGTGAAACCTGCCGGCCGTGTGACGGTGGCAGCGACCGCCACGCCGGGCGGCCCTGCGTTGACGGCCACGACGACGCCTGCCGCCGCGGCGGCAGGATCGACGATGAAGTTGACCACGCGTCCGCCCGGGTTGGCATTGAGGGTGACGACGCTGGTCAAGACGCCGACGGGCACCGGGCTAGGGGCCGCGCGCATGTTGCGCAGGCGCACGGCCTCGACCCTGACGCGGCCGTCGGCACGGCGGTTGGGGAAGATCGTATCGGCCGCGCGCAGGCCGAAGTTGCCGACGCGCAGGCCGGCGGTCAGCGTCGCTGCCGCCGGCAACGCGGCGGGATTGCCCGCGGTCACCGCGCTATCGCCCGCCAATACGCTCCATCGGGCACTGCGTGCGGCGACGGTCGAGGCGACGGTCAACCGCGCCGTTGCCCTGCCGTCCGCGGCCAATGCGGTGGCACCGGCTGCCGTTGGCGTTGCCGTCACCGCGCTGAACACGATGAGTGGATTGCCGGCATACGGATCGTTGCGCGGCGGCGCGGCAACGCCGCCGAAGCGGTGGTCGGTGCGGAACTGGAATCCGGCCGCGGGCGAGCCGCGCAGAGAGCGTTCGTGCACGCCGTCGGCGAAGGTGCGGCTGACCACGGCGCCGGCGCCGCGCCACGACGAGTACTGGAAGCGCTGGCGGAAGTTCCAGAAGCGCGGCAACTGCCGCACGCCGGGTCCGACGAAACGATTGACGTCGATGGCTGGCAGCCCGTCGGCGACGTTGGGCAGGGCGACCGGCGTGACCAGTTGATCGACCCAAGCGTTGGCCGGCACGGCCAAGAGCAGATTGAAGGCGTTGTTGAAGCCGATCGGCGGATTGACCGGAGCGAGATTGAAATCGTTGCGATTGAGAGTGATCAGCTCGCCGACGATGCGGGTCAAGGGCGCATGTGCGGCGTCTGAGGATCGGAAAGTGATGCGGTTCTGCACGCCATAGGGGCCGGCGCCGCCGGCGAAGGTCAACGCGGTCACCCGGGTCGGCACGGCGTTGACGGTGAGTTCCGCCATCAGGCCGGAGGCGCCGACCACGGGTGCGGCGACCGCTTGGGTCTCGTCGAGCCGCGCGCCGGTGGCGGTGTCGGCGATGCGCACGCGGACATCGCCGGTCTGCGCGCCCGGGGTGATGACGTTGCCGGCGACGCGGGCGCCGAGCGCGCGGCGCAAGGTCACCCGCACCGGGCGTCCAGCCGGCGCGGTGATCGCGTTGACGGTGGCGGTGTTGCCGTTGATGCCGTCGCGGTTGGGCTCGGCGGTGCCGGCAGGCGCGGCGCCCGCAACCAATGCCGGAACCGCGGCCAATGCCGGTGCCGCGGCATAGGTCGCACTGGTCACCTGGACCAACCGCACTGCGATGGAATTTGCGTTGTCGGCCGGAGTGCCGGCGACCTCGGCGCGAATCGTCAGCGCCGCGCCGCCGACCACCGTGCCCGGCGGCGGCTGTACGGCGCGGATCCTGACCCGGCGACCGCCTCCCACGACGGATACGCCGGCGGGCGCCGCACCGCCGGGATTGATCGTCCAGGTGAGAGCGCTGCGGCCGGCGACCGTCGCGGTGGCGGTGATGTCGTTGCCGCCGACGCCTAGCTCGGCCGAGGAGACGGCGACGGCGGTCACCAGGGGCGCGGCCTGGGCCTGCATCGGTGCGGCCGCGATGTGTTGCGACAAACCCGATCGTGCCGGCGATGCGCCGGCGCCGAGGTCCTGCTGGACGACGTGGGTCAGCTCGTGCGCGAGCAGATGGCGATGCTCGGCCGCCTCGGGATCGGCGACCTTGGACCCGAACACCAGATTGCGCGCGTAAGTGAAAGCGCGCGCGCCGAGACGGCCGGCCGCGGCCTGCGCGCCGTCGCCGCTGTGCACGCGCACGCCGGAGAAGTCCCACGAGAATGCGTTCTCGAACGCGCTGCGCAGCGATTCCGACAACGGCCGGCCGGGGCCGAGTTCGGCGATGCGCGCGGCCGATGCGGGCGCCTGTGCGGTGTCCTCGCCCGCGGTCGGATCGGTCGGCATGGAAAGCCGTTGGACGGCGGCCTCGGCGATGTGGTCGGCTTCGCGCTCGTGCCCGGTCGCAGCTTCGATGCGCTGCGGCAGCATCGTGGCGGCGAGCGAAACCGGCGCAGGCCGACGCGCCGTCGGCGGTGCGCGCAGGGCAGACGGCTGGCGTAGCAGCGAGGGCCCCGGAGGGACGGTGGCCAGGCTCGGCGCGGCGGCCATGCTCGTCGCCGAACCCGAACCCGAACCCGAACCCGAACCCGGGCCAGCGTTCGCCGCCGTCGTCGAGGCTGCGGGCATGGCGGGCGCGTGTCGCGCGCATTCGCCGCAGGTCGTACCGGCGATGGTGTGGTTGCCGCATTCGCAGCGGCGGGCAAGGACGCCGGCACTCGTCGGGGCCGGCGCCAGCGCCGAAACGGCCTTGAGCGCAGCGTTCTTGCTCATCGTCGGATCTCCCGGCCCAGGGCCGTGGCGACGGAGCCGGCGACGGCGCGCGCCAGCCGCGCGGTTCCGGCATCGGTACGGATCGCCGGCGCCGTCAGCCGCGCCAGCGAGGCACCGCTGCGTGCGTCCGCCAGGCGGCGATCGCCGATCATGCGCGCCAACTCGTCGGTCAAGGTCCGTACGAACTCGCCGCGCTGCGCATCGCCGATGCTCGCGCCATGCACGACGACTCGTTCGATGTGCACACTGACGCTCATCCGAGCCTCCGGCCTGCGTTCGGGGCGAACTCGCTTTCGTTGATCGGCTTGCCGAGCTTGCGCAGTTCCACCCGCAGCGAGGCCAGCAATAGCGGCATCGATACGGCGACGCCGGCCTGGGCGGCCGAAAACGCCGCGTTCAAGGCGATGCTGTGGATGTTGCCGCCGGACAGGCCGAAGCGGGCGAGACGGTCGTAGTCGAGCGTCTCCCTGGGCACCCCGGGCGCGAGCGCTCCGTGCCAGATGCGCGCGCGTTCGTTCGGCCCGGGGAACTGGAAATTGACAACGAAGCGCAGACGGCGCAGGAACGCGCCGTCGAGCGCGGACTTCATGTTGGTGGCCAGGATCGCCAGCCCGGAAAATGCCTCCATGCGTTGCAACAGATAGTTGATCTCGATGTTGGCGTAACGGTCGTGGCTGTCCTTGACTTCGCTGCGCTTGCCGAACAATGCATCGGCCTCGTCGAAGAACAGGATCGCGCCGCCTTGCTCGGCGGCGTCGAACACGCGGCGCAGGTTCTTCTCGGTTTCGCCGATGTACTTGCTGACCACCGAGGACAGATCGATGCGGTACAGATACAGGCGCAGCTCGTTGGCGATGACTTCCGCCGCCATGGTCTTGCCGGTGCCGCTCTCGCCGGCGAACAGGGCGCTGAGCCCCAGGCCGCGATTCATGCGCTGGGCGTAGCCCCATTGCTGGTAGACGCGGTGCCGCTCGTGGACCTGGCCGGCGATCTGGCGCAGCAGGCAGACGGCTTCCTCGCCGAGCACCAGGTCTTCCCAACGCGCCTTGGGCTCCAGACGCTGGGCCAACGAATCCAAGCGCGAGACAGACAGATCGCGGCAGGCTTCCCATGCATCGCCGCCGTGCGCCTGCGCGCTCGCTGCGACTTCGCGGATTTGCTGCAGGTTGAGACGGAAATGCCCGGACAGCGCCTCGGCCTGGCGTTCGCGGTCCGGCACGGCCGTGGGCAGTACCTCGCACCAAGCCGCATGCTGTTCCGCTGCGCTCGGCGGCTGCACTTCGGCCGTCCATTGCACGCCGTCCACGCGCAGCGGCGAAACCGGCAGGCCGACGAAAGCGAGTCCGAGCGGATGCCCGAGCAAGGTCCGCAGGGCGTCCGCGGTTTCGCCGCTGTCGGCATCGAGTTCGTCGGCATCCAGATACAGCGCCACCGGCAGCAACAGGCTTTCGCGGTGCCAGAGCCGGGCCAGGGTTTCCAGTTCGCTGCGCGCGGTCGGCAGCGACCGCACCGGCAAGGTATACAGACGGCAACCGAACGCGGCGCAAGCATGGGCTGCGATCGCGTAGCGGCTGCCGGCGTCGCCGCCGACCAGTTGCACCAGCGGCAATGGGCCGGGATCGCCGTCGGTCTCGTCGCGCTCCGCGCCATGGGCGCGCAGGATGGTCACGACCTGTTCGGCCTGCCGTTGCTGCGAGGGCGCGATCGGCGGCAGCGTCGGCTGATCGCGCAGCACGGCTTCCAGGCGTGCATCGAGCAGGTTCAGACTCTTGGCGTAATTGACCACGCGTTCGTCGGCGCGCAATGCGGCTGCGGTCAGCGGCGTCGCGCCGGGCTGGCTGATCTCGATCAGGCGCAAATGACGCAAGGGGCGCTGCGGTGCGAGCGCGTCCCATACCGGTTGCTCGAACAGGCGCAGCGCCAGCGCGAAACTGGGGTAGGGCGTTCCTTGCACGGCTGCGATCATGTCCGGCAGGGCAGGGTCCAGCTCCATCGCCACGCACAGCAGCAGGGTATCGGTTTCGAACGGGCCCAGGCCGAGCCGTTCGGCCAGCAAGAGCAGGGCTGGAGCCGGTTCGCAGTTCGCCGCGTCCGCACGCGCCGCGGCCGCGGCTTGCTCGTCCGCCGTCGACGGTATCGAGGCCGCCGAGACTTCGATCGGCGCGACCGCGGCGCCGCGCGCGAACCAGCGCGTCGCGCTGCGTTCGCTGGCCGGCGGCGCTTGCGTGGTCGCCGTCGCCAAACGTTGCACCCGCAGCCGCAGCCAATGCAGCGACGCGGTAAGGTAGGCCTGGTTCGCTTCGGCCCAGCGCTCCATTTCGTCGGCCACGCGAGCGTGCATGTCGGTCTCCTGGTCGCCGTGGCGGGTCATGTCACCACCACGGTTTGTTGCGGATCGAACTCGAAGCCGTCGGCTCCGGCGATGCTGGGCAGGCTGTTCAGGCCGTCGACCCGCAAGCGCACCGGGTAGTTGCCGGCGACTACGTCGGGCACGGTGAACTCCAGGACGCTCGCTTCGGCCGGATCGGCGGGCGTGTCGATACTGTCGGCCCGCACCTGGGTGTCGCCGAATACGAGGCGTACACCGTCGTGCTGGGCCGGCAACAAGCGCGGCCGGCATCGGATCGTCAGAGTGAGATCGCCGGTGGGTGCGGCCAACGGCGCCACTTCGATCAGCGGCGCGAGCGCCAACACCACGGTATTGCTGAGCAGCGCCGGTTGTCCCGGCGAGGTTTCGCCGCGCACGCGCACGGCGTATTGCCCGATGCACCAATCCGCCAGCGCGCCGGCATCGCCGGCCGCCGGCAGCGCCACGAGCAGGGAATGTTCGTCTTCGCCTGCACTGGCCGACAAGGCTTGTTGCAGACCGCCGCGTGCGGCTTCGAACATCACCTGTGCGCCGGTGGCGGCCAGTCGCTCGCCACGCAAGCGCAGGACATCGCCCAGGCGTGCCGCAGGCAGCAATTCCGATGCCGCCGGCCGGACTTCGTCGAGGCGAGGGGCGCCCGCGGCGAGAGCCTTCGGGCCGCGGTCGTCGGCACCGCGCTTGAGCACCGGCAGCGCGCTGCGCGCACTTGCGTCGGACTCGATCAGCACCACCGATACCTGGTAAGCCATCGACGGTCGATACCGGGCCTGCATCGCCGTCCACAGTTTGGTCAGATCCTCGGTGTTGAGGTATTTCGGGGTGATCTTGATCCACTCGACCTGGTCGGCGAGGCTCAACGCGGAGAAGTCGCCGAACGGCGGCGCCGGCGGCCCGAGCACGATGCGCAACTGCGCGCGGCTCAGGGTCGGCGTTTCGTGCAGGAATTGCATGCCCAGGCCGAGCAGGGCTTCGGCCGCCAAGTCCTGGGCGCCGTAAGCGGTGAGCAGGTAATGCAGATCCAGAGCCAGCGGCGGCGTGCCCGTGCGGATGCCGGCGCCGTCGCGGGCGGGCAGTTCCTGGTTGCGCCAACCGCTGTTCGGGGTGACCTGATAGAGAAACAGATTGAGCTGATTGGGCTCGGTCTGGCCGGTGGTGATGCGATCGGGCGGCAAGGCGCTGACGCTGACGCTGCCTATCGCCGACAGATCGAGCCCGAGCAGACCGTTGCCGATCAGGTCCTTCAATCCTGCGGTGACGGCGGCGATGGCCAGCGCGTTGCTCATGGCCGACCTCCATGACGCCGGCGCAGGTAATCGTCGAGGCCGAGTTTCGGTTCCCGCGTCGGGCCCGGCGCGGATGCGCCAGCCGCTGCGCTCGGCGCGACGGCTCCGATCTCGAGTCGCCCGATGGTGACGTGTATCGGCGCCGGAGACGATGCGATCGGCGCAAGCGACATCGCAGCCGCGCGGCCCGGGTTCGCCACCGGCGCGGCCGGCGCCGCATCGCGTCTGCGCGACATGGGGCTGGGCAGGGCTGCCGGGACGCTCAGGCGTTGCGGCTCCGCGCCTGGTTCGTGGATATGCAGGGCGGTGGCCGCTCTTGCAGCGCCCGCTTGCGCTTGCGACCGCGTGTGTTCGATGCGGGTCAGACGCTCGACCCGTTCGATGTGTTCGACGCGGGCGACCCGTTCGACGTGATCGCTGCGTTCGCTGCGCGGCCTGGATTCGGGGGCGTCGGCGACGTCCGTCGGGCCGATCGGTCTGCTCCGGTTCGCACGCGCCTGCGGATGGCGCTGCGCAGCGGAACCGGACTCGTCGTGTACGGCCGGGTTGTGGGGGCGGTAAGGCGATCCCATCGGGGCGGAAAGTGTCGCCGGCACCGACAGCGGCGCCGGCGCCGAGGCGGCGATGGTCAGCGTGGGGGCCGCGACGGGGAGCGCCGTTTCGGATCTCGGCAGCGCAGGAGCGTTCTCCACCTGCGCGTGTTCGTCGATCGCACTCGGCCTGGCGAGCGACGCCATGGGCGCCGGTGCCGGCGCGGCGACGATCGTTTCGACGATGTCCGGAGCCGGGCCCGAGGGCTGCCGTGGCTCGAACAATGAGGGCCGACGACGGGTCAGCAGAGGTGCCTGCTGGCGGCTCCGCGCCACCACGCGATCGAGGAAGCCGTCGGCATCCGCGTGAGGACGCGCCGGACCGCGCCCGTCGCCGGCCGGGTCGTTGCGGGCGCTCATGCTTGCACCATGTCGAGATAGAAGCGACGCCGGGCCGGCGCCATGGCGAGAATGTCGCGCTCGCTCCAGGCGTAGTTGCGCGCCAGTACATGGACTTCGGCGAGCAGATCCTGCGCCCAGTCGTCCAGTTCCTCCCACAGGTAGCCGGCGACGTCCAGAGACGCCGACCAGGCGTGCCGGCAGGAGGGGCATTCGACGGCCAGCTGCAGATCCGCGAGCGGGTCGTGATCGGCCATCGCGGCGATGAGGCGTCGCCGCAGCGGCGCCGGCAACTGCGCCGCGGCCACCGCCTCCCGGCCGCAATGCGCGCTGACGACGCAGCGTTGCAACAGCAGGGCCACGCTTTCGCCTTGGCCGGCGGTGTCGTCCAGCGCGTCGATGTCGTCGCTGCAGGGCGGGCGGAAATAGACCCGGTAGTCCCGGTGCTTGAGCAGCGAGGGCTCGCGCGGCGCCGGCATCTGCGCGGGCAAGGGACAAACCTCGCCGGCGTCGAAGTCGGTTTCGAGGCGGTCGCCGCAGGCAGGGCATGCGGCGACGGCGTGCAGGCGTCCGCCGAACAAGCCTTTCTGGAGCAGGAGCAGGCAGGCGTCGCGATCGCCGAGGCAGAGTCCGCGCCAATGCGAACGATCGTATTCGGGCCATACCGCCGCCAGCAGACCGAGCGCGCGTTCTGCCGGCGATGCCGAGTACGCGGTTTCCCATGCGCGCAGCAAGGCTTCGATCATGCTCGAGGCGGAGGTCGCCGCAGCGCGCGGTGCTGGCGTGCCGGCGGCACTCATGCAGGCTCCGTGAAGCTCGGTTCGGCCGGCTCGACCACATCGACGTCGCGCTCCCAGCCTTCGTTTTCCAGCTTCAGCCGCTGGATCGCGACCGCGTTGGCGTTGGCGTCGAGATCGGGCAGCGACTGGAACTCGGAGACCCAACAGCGATACACCTTGTAGGCGATGGCGAGCTGGCCGGCTTCGTTGTAGACCTCGATGATCAGGTCCTTGCGGAAGTCCTTGAGCGAAACCTCCGAACCCAGGCCGGCACCGTAGTTCCAGACCTTGTTCGCCCATTGCTCGAATTCCTTGTCGTGGGTGACGCCGCGTTCGAGGGTGACCGCTTCGAACTCGGTGCGCCCCGGCGATTTGCGGCTGCTGCTGGGGTCGCCGCCGTCGCGGTGCTTGACCACCTCGGTACTGCGTTTGAGCGCGCTGACCTTGCTGATGCCGGCGACGTATTTGTTGTCCCACTTGACCCTGAACTTGAAGTTCTTGTACGGGTCGAAGCGCTGCGCATTGACGGTGAACTGGGCCATGGAAGTGCTCCTGAGGCGTGGATGAGAGACTCAGACGTCGATCTGGCCGGCGATCTGCTGGATGCGCAGGACCACGAATTCGGCCGGTTTCAACGGCGCGAAGCCGACCACGACGTTGACCACGCCCAGGTTGATGTCGTTCTGGGTGGTGGTGTCCTTGTCGCAGCGGACGAAGTAGGCGTCGCGCGGCGAGCTGCCCTGGAACGCGCCCTGCCGGAACAGGTTGTGCATGAAGGCGCCGACGTTGAGGCGGATCTGCGCCCACAGCGGTTCGTCGTTGGGTTCGAACACCACCCACTTCAGGCCGCGGAACAGGCTCTCCTCGATGAACAAGGCGGTGCGGCGCACCGGCGTGTATTTGTATTCGTCGGCGAGTTGGTCGGCGCCGCGCAGGGTACGCGCGCCCCAGACCACGCGGCCGCTGGCCGGCATCGCCCGCAGGCAATTGATGCCGAGGGGGTTGAGCTCGCCGTTTTCGGCGTCGGTCAGCGGCACCGACAGCTGCGGCACGCCGACCAGGGTCGCGTCGAGACCGGCCGGTGCCTTCCACACGCCGCGGCTGGCGTCGGTGCGGGCGAAGATGCCGGCGACCGCGCCGCAGGGAGCGAAGCTCTCGATGCCGTTGTCGCGCAGCAGGTTGGGCTGGCGCAGGCGCGGGAAGAAGATCGCGGCATTGCGGCTCTTGGGATCGGCGACGCTGTCGAGGCCGGCGATCGCCGCCTCCTTGCTGGTCCAGCCGCTCGGCGGATCGATGACGTGGAAAGCGCGGCGCCGCTCGCAATAGGCGGTCGCGGCCGAGAGCACGATCGGTTCGGCGTCGAACTGGATGCCGTCGACGCTCTTGTACGGCGGAATGCACAACAGGTTGAACAGGTCGGACTGTTCGAGCGCGTACAGGCCCTTCTTCAACTGCATGCCCTGGTCGGGCAGGAAGTGCAGCGCGCCCAGGTGGCCGCCGTCGGAGGCGGCCTGGTCGGCTTCTTCGTATTTCACCGCCAGCGCCGCGCGCTTGTTCTCCCAGAGCGTGCGTGCGGCGTCGATATCGGCTTGCGACGCGCCGCCCTTGATCAGGTCGTCGAGCTCGGTCTTGGCATCGCCGACCTCGGCTTCGGCGGCAGTGATCGCATCGGTGCCGGCGCTGACCGACCCCGGCAAGGCGCCCTTGACCCGCGCCAGGGCCGATTCGGATTCGAGTACCCGGTCGATGCGGCGCGGGCTTTCGACCACGGTGACGTTGAGATAGGTTTCCACCGCGCCGCCCGGGCTGGCGTCGCGTATGGTCAGGTTGAACAACTCGGATGGGGCCACGCCGAAAGCCAGTGCGACCTCGGCGTTGGGCGAGGCGACGATCTCGCCGCGCAACTTGCCGCCCCAGGCACCCTCGTAGGCGGCTTCCAGCGACAGTTCCTTGATCGTCAGCGGCGCGCGCGCGGGCGCGATGCTGGCCTTGGCCGCCTTCTGCACCGTTTGCGCGGTCGCATCGGGTTCTTCCGACGCCCCCTTTGCGACCAGGGCGACCGCTTTGGCGGCGCTTTTCTCCGGGTCGTTGGGGTAGGTGTTGGCCTTGGTCTCCGCCGCCGTGGCCGCCGCGGCGGCACTGTCGCCGGTCGCGGCCGCGGCGACCGCGATCGCGGCCGCTTCGGCGGCGGGACTGGCGAAGCTGGCGGTGTTGGAAGCGTACAGGCGCACGATGATCGCCTGGCTGCCGCCGTTGAGGAAGAAGTCGCGCACCGCGTAGCCGAGTTGGCTCTGCAGCCACAGTCCTCCGTAACGACGTTCGAAGTCGCCGAAGCTGTTGATCACGATCGCACGGTCGACCGGCCCGCGCCGGGCGCGTCCCACGAAGGCGGTGATCGAGGTCGCGACCCCGGTGATGGTGCGGACTCCGCTAGGAATCTCCTCGACGTAGACGCCCGGGTAGGTGAGCGCAGCTGGCATGACCATTCTCCTTGCTGGGTTCGTGGAATCAGGGTGCGGGGGGCGTCGGCGCGCGGCCGAGCGAGTACAGCGTGGTGCCGTCGGGCAGGCGACGCAGGCGCAACGCGCCGTCGTCGACCAGCCGTTCGAGGGTCGCTTCGATGCGCGCGTGGGCGGTGACGTAGCGTTGCTGCGGCAACCACCATTGGACGATGCCGTCGAGCGTGTCGGCGGCGAGCGGATGCGCGCCGATATAGCCGAGCACGGCGGCTTCGATTTCTGCGTCGCGTTCCTGCGCTCGCTGCGGCGTCGTCATTGCTGCGTTTCCTTGCTCCGACGTGGGATAGCAAGCAATCGCCGTGCCAACTTTTCCGCGGCTGCGGCGAGCGGCGAGCAAATTGCGGCAAGGCCATGAAAAACCGAGCGAAGCCGGCTCGCAGGCGGCAGGCCGGCGTGGTACGCGGGCGAGGCCGGCGCAGACGTCCGGGTGCGCGCGCACCCATATCGCCGGGTGCGTGCGGACACCTTCGGGGTTCAGCCGGCGCGCAAGCGGTCGCCGTGGATGCCGTGGCGCTTGAGCAGCTTGCCCAGGTGCCGGCGCTCGGTGCGCGAGATCTCGGCGGCGTGGCTGATGTTGCCCTTGGCCTGTTGCATCAAGCCGATCAGGTAGGTGCGCTCGAACACTTCGATCGCTCGGCGCTTGGCCGAGGCGAAACCTTGTTCGTGCGGGATCGGATCGAGCGGCGCCGGTTCGGCCGGCGCCTGCGCTTCGGCATGCGCCGTCGCATCGGTCAGGCTCAGCTCCTCCACGCCGATCTCGGCCCGGTCCGAGCGCAGGCAGGCGCGCAGGATCGCGTTCTCCAGCTCGCGCACGTTACCGGGCCAGCGTTGCCGGGCCAGCGCCTGCAACGCCGCGGGACTCCATTCGCGTGGCGGCATGTCCTGATCGCGCACGACTTCCCGCAGCAGATGCCGGGCGAGCAGGGCGATGTCGTCGCCGCGTTCGCGCAACGGCGGAAGGGCCACGTACAAGGCGTTCAGGCGATACAGCAGGTCGCGGCGGAAGTGCCCGGCCTCGACCGCCGCGAGCAGGGAGATATTGGTCGCCGCGACGATACGCACGTCGGCCACTCGCAGCGGACGTTCGCCGATCGCGCGATACTCGCCGTTCTGCAGGAAGCGCAGCAGGATGGTCTGAGCACGCGCGGACAGGGAGTCGATCTCGTCGAGGAACAAGGTGCCGCCGTTCGCATATTCGACCAGCCCGGGCTCGCTGGTACGCGCATCGGTAAAGGCGCCGCGGCGATGGCCGAACAGTTCCGATTCGAGCAACGAATCGGGTAGGGCGCCGCAATTGACCGGAACGAACGGCCCCAGGCTGCGCGTGCTGGCGTAGTGGACCTCGCGCGCGGCCAGTTCCTTGCCGGTGCCGGTCTCGCCTTCGATCAGGATCGGCGCATTGCAACCGGCGTAACGTCGCAGCAGGCGCCGGATGGCCTGCATCGGCTCGGACTCGCCGATCATCGACATAGACGGTCCCGTCGGCTTCGTTGCGGAAGTCCGTTGCATGAGACATCTTCCTTGTCGCTTGGCCTCCGGCGCGGGCGCCGAAGCGGGGGAGACGGGCCGCAGCCGCGGCCACCTGCTAGGGAACGTAGGCGATGGCCGACGGCGGCCAAACCGGGCAAACGCCCGGGCCCTGGCCGTTTCGGCCCCCTGTCGCGCCGTGCCGCTGCGGCCTGCATCAAGGATGCGCAAACGCGTTGAAATTCGTCGAAAGCGCGAGGTAAGCGGCCATGACGCGGCCCCGGGCCGTACCGGTCGGCGGCGCAGGCGCGCTGCACGCGTCCTGTCCACGCTTGCGCGCACCGACGGCGGCGACTAGCGTGTCGGCGGTCCGCGCTTCGCGCCGTTACGAATCCATCTCATGACCTCCCGCCGTCGTTTCCTGCACAGCTCGTTGCTCGCCGCCACTTCCGCTGCCTTGCCGGCATTCGCCGCCACCGGGCAGGCCCCGGGCCGAGGCAGTGCCGGCGCGAAGCTGGTGTCGACCTGGGACTTCGGCGTCGGCGCCAACCAGGCCGCCTGGCCGGTGCTCGCTGCCGGCGGCTCGGCGCTCGATGCGGTCGAGGCCGGCGCCCGCTGGGCCGAAGCGGATCTGTGCAACAACACCGTCGGCCGCTGCGGCAACCCCGATCGCGACGGCGTGCTGACCCTGGACGCCAGCATCATGGACGGCGACGGCCGTTGCGGCGCGGTCGCCGCGCTCGAAGACATCGCCCATCCGGTCAGCGTTGCGCGCCGGGTCATGGAGCGCACGCCGCATGTGCTGCTGGTCGGCGCCGGTGCGCAACAGTTCGCGATCGAGCAGGGCTTTCCGAAGCAAGCCCTGCTGACCGACAAGGCCCGCGCGGCGTGGCAGGAATGGCGCAAGACCTCGAAGTACGAGCCGAAGATCAACGCCGAGCGCCTCGACACCGCCAAGCCCGGCGACAGCAGCAACCACGACACCCTCGGCATCCTCGCCATCGACGCCAGCGGCAAGCTCGCCGGCGCCTGCACCACCAGCGGCATGGCCTGGAAACTGCACGGCCGGGTCGGCGACAGCCCCATCCTCGGCGCCGGCCTGTACGTCGACAACGAAGTCGGCGCGGCGACCGCGTCCGGTGTCGGCGAGGAAATGCTGCGCAACGCCGCGAGCTTCCTGGTGGTCGAACTTATGCGCCAGGGCCGCAGCCCCGACGAGGCCTGCCGCGAAGCGATCGACCGATTGGTGCGCAAGCGCCCGCAGGCGAGCAAGACCTTGCAGGTCTGTTTCCTGGCGATCAACAAGCACGGCGAAGTCGGCGCGCACGCGCTGCATCGCGGTTTCGTCTACGCGGTTTGCGATGCCGGCAAACGCGATGCCTTGCTCGACTCGCGCTCGGTCTATACGACCGAACAGACGTGAGCGGCGCGATGAGCCGGCGCAGCCTGGAAATCTCGGCGAACTCGCTGGGCTCGGCACTCGCCGCGCAGGCCGGCGGCGCCGACCGCGTCGAGCTGTGCGAGAACCTCGCCGAGGGCGGCACCACGCCGTCCTACGGCACGCTCGCGGTCGCCCGCGACCGTCTGCGCATTCCCTTGTACGTGTTGATCCGACCGCGCGGCGGCGACTTTTTCTACGACGAACCCGAGCTTGCGGTGATGCGCGCCGATATCGAGACCTGCGTGCGGCTCGGTTGCGACGGCGTGGTGATCGGTGCGCTCGACGCCGACGGCGACGTCGACAGCGCGTTGTGCCGCGAGCTGATCGCAGCGGCCGGATCGCTCGGCGTGACCTTTCATCGCGCCTTCGACGCGGCGCGCGACCAGGGCAGTGCGCTGGAAGCGGCGGTCGCTTTGGGCTGCGAACGCATCCTGACCTCCGGCGCCGCCGCGAAGGCCTGGGACGGCGCCGACCGCATCGCGACGCTGGTGGCGCAGGCGGCCGGACGCATCCGCTTGATGGCCGGTGCCGGCGTTACCGCGCAGAACATCGTCGCGCTCGCCCA
Organism: Lysobacter antibioticus; assembly: GCF_001442535.1. Taxonomy (NCBI): domain Bacteria; kingdom Pseudomonadati; phylum Pseudomonadota; class Gammaproteobacteria; order Lysobacterales; family Lysobacteraceae; genus Lysobacter; species Lysobacter antibioticus. Next base: position 1,981,234 of record NZ_CP013141.1, read on the forward strand.
GCGTGCGGGAGTCGACGAACTGCACGCCTCGGCCAAGATGCCGAAGCGCTCAGCGATGCGCTATCGCAACGAGGCGCTGGCCGGGTTGTCGGCGGATTGGGAGCAGAGCGATGAGCAGCGGGTGCGGGAGTTGGTGCAGGCTTTGCGCGCCTAGGGGTGCGCGCTCTTGGGGGACGAATCGCGCTTCTTGGGTAGGGCGGCGCAAGCAGCGACCAAGGGATGGAGACGCGCGGCCGTCGTCATTGATCGAAGCCATGAACTGGCGGGGTAGGAGCGGCGCGAGCCGCGACCGCGCCGCTTCAATTTCGCGACGTTAGCGGCCGGGTCCCCTGTAGGCCGCGAAACACTATCCACGCTTGCGGTCGCGAGGCGTTGAAGCAACATCAAGATCTAAAGCTTCCGTCCGCTAACGCGGCCGGGTTACTTTCTTTTGCTAAGCCCAAAAGTCCGTCTGGATTCCCTTCGGTCAAAGGTAACCAAAGAAAAGGGCTCTCCTTGCAAGGGCACAGGCCACGAGTGCGATGCTGTCGCCGGGATTTTTCGATAGGACATCCTTGTCCTATCGAAAAACGGCGCACGTCCGGTGCGGCGCCCTCCGGGTCTCCAGGTGTTCTCGCAAGTTCGGTACTGCGCCAAGCTCTCCATAGCAACAGCAACAGCAACAGCAGCAGTCGCTAAATTGCTGTTGCTGTTGCTGTTGCTGTTGCTGTGCGTCGTTTCGCACTTGCGAAGGCCATCGAAGACCGGGAGGGCGGCGCGCAGGGATGCGCGCCGTTTTTCATCGGGACAGGGATGTCCCGTATGAAAAATCCCTGCGGAAGCACCGCTCGTGCGGGCCTGTGATTCAAAACAAAGCATTTTTCTTTGGTTACCTTTCTTTTGTTGTTTATGACAAAAGAAAGTAACCCGCCGCTTTAGTGGCGGAAGCTCTTGGCGTTTGATCTTGCTCGATGGTCCCGCCGCGAGACCATCGCGGCGCGGTCGCGGCTTGTGACCGAAGGAAATCCAGTAGGACGCCGCTCCTACCCCAAAGCAGGTTCTTCCTCACGCTCGGCGATTCCCCCTCGTGGGAGCGGCGTAAGCCGCGACCGCGAACGGTGGGGCCCGTCGCAGGCCGGAGGTCGGGTCGCGGCTCGCGCCGCTCCTACCCAGGAGCGAGACACCGCCGACCAAGGCAGGGACCTCAGCCGAAGAGGCCGAGCCGGTTCGCGCATCGCGCGCAGGCGACGATGCCTTCGCCAGGCCGTCGCGCAAAAATCGATTCGGGCAGGCCGAGGCCACGCGGCCTTCACGGCTGTCGCCAGACTCGGCAAAACAATCACTTACCGGCGTATCGGCGACCGACTCGTCGCGACGACTGCGTACGCGGTCCCCTTAGCACACCCTCATTGCTGCGCCGCGTCATGCAACGCGGTCCCTGGTTGTGGTTAATTTAGATCGATCCAATTTGGGGGTTGGGTATGCCGGGGCGGTCTTTCGGGGCCATCCGGGCAGTTTACTTAGATCGAGAGAAAAGCCTTTACAGACCATGGAGCGGTCGCCATTGCAGTCCACTTTTCCTTGGGGAGCACCGCGAAGATGAGCCATTCCACCCTGCGACGCAGCGCACTGACCGGTGCTTTGTTGTCGATCCTGTTCGCGCCCGCCATGGCGCAGGCGCAGTCGAACGAGGCGCCGGCCGATCAGGCCAGTGCCGGCGCCGAAGACAGCAGCCGGGCGAACAAGCCAACCGAGATCGACAAGGTCACCGTGACCGGCTCGCGCATCAAGCGCGCCGAGATCGAAGGGCCGGCGCCGGTCTTCACCATCACCGCCGCGCAGATCGAGAAAGAAGGTTTCAACACCGTCTACGACGCGCTGACTACGCTGACCGAAGCCATGGGCACGGTCGAGTCCGACATCGCCTGGGGCCAGCACACGGTCAACGCCAGCCCGCTCAACCTGCGCAACATGGGGCCGGGCCGCAGCCTGCTGCTGATCAACGGCCGTCGCGTCGTCGACTACCCGCTGCCGTACCAGGGCAAGAGCAACTTCGCCAATTTCAACAACATCCCGACCGCGATCGTCGAGCGCATCGAAGTGCTCGCCAGCGGCGCCTCGGCGATCTACGGCTCCGACGCGGTCGCGGGCGTGATCAACGTGATCCTCAAGAAGGAATTCCAGGGCGACCAGGTCAAGATCCGCGGCGGCACCTCGACCCGCGGCGGCCGCGACTCGATGGACCTGTCCTGGGCCGGCGGCCGCAGCGGCGACAACTGGAACGTGACCTACGCATTGCAGTGGTTCCACCGCGAAGCGCTGCCTGCAAGCGAGCGCCAGTTCATGGATTCGGAATTCGATGCGCCGGCGACCTCGCTCAACCCGCAGGACCGCAAGGTCGGCGTGCTGCCGTCGGTCGGCATCCGCATGTTCAACGCCGGCACCGGCCAGCGCATGATGCCGCCGGCTGGCGCCTGCGATCAGTACGGTTCCGAGTTCTTCCTGCAGAACCGCCGTACCTATAACCGCAACAGCAACACCATCAGCAACACCGGCTGGCAGTGCGGCCAGAACACGGCCTACCAGCACTGGACCCTGCGCAACGGCAGCGACGATCGCTCCGGCTACGTGTACGGCAACTACGACTTCGCCAACGGCATGCAGGGTTGGGTCACCGCCGGCGTGTGGAGCTCGCGCGGCACCAACATGACCTTCATGCCGGCCTGGAGCTCGGGCGGCACCTACCACGACGTCGGCCTCAATGCCGATCTCGACCTGGTCAAGCGCTTCACTCCGCAGGAAATCGGCGGCGCCAAGGGCGGTTACACCCGCTCCGACGAGCTGTCGTGGGATCTGTCGGCTGGCCTGCGCGGCCAGTTCGGCGATCGTTTCGATTGGGACTTCAGCATCGGTCGCGCCGAATACACCGTCGACGAAAAATTCCCGACCGTGTTGCTGGCCGAGGCCGACCGTTACTTCCTCGGCGCCAATCGCGATCGCATCGACCAGAACCGGTTGTGGAACCCGATCTCGCCGCAGGACTACGCCTCGATCACCACGCGCGGCAAGAACCGCGCCGAGTCCTGGCTGACCTCGGCCAACTTCATCGTCAGCGGCGATCTGTTCGAAGGTTGGGCCGGCCCGATCGGCTTCGCCGCCCAGCTCGAAGCGGCTAAGCAGGGCTATAGCCTGGCGCCGGACCCGAACACCATCGGTGACAACCGCAAGTACGACCAGACCGCCAATCTCGATCTCGGTTCGGGCACGCGCAATCACTACGCCGCCGGCGTCGAGTTCAAGATTCCGCTGCTGGAATCGCTGACCGCATCGCTGGCCGGCCGTTACGACAAGTACGACGCCGTCTCCGGCGACGCCGCCTCGACCTACAACGCCGGTCTGGAATGGCGCCCCTTCAGCAACCTGTTGGTGCGCGGTACCTATGCGACCAGCTTCCGTGCGCCGGACATGCACTTCGTCTACGCCACGCCGAGCACCTCGGTCGCCGACCAGACCGATTACCTGAATTGCCTGCGCGCGGGCCAGCAGGGCAACTGCACCTGGGACGCCGGCTTCAAGGTCGAGGACGCGAACATCGCGCGTCAGGGCACGCCGAACCTGAATTACGAAACCGGTAATTCCTGGACCGCCGGTTTCGTCTGGGACATCGCCGACGGCCTGTCGGTGTCGACCGACTACTGGCGCATCGAACTGGAAGACGAGATCGACGACGTCGGCGCCAACGACGTGCTGCTCGACGAGGCCTACTGCCTGACCGGCAAGACCCCGACCGGCGAGCCGCGCGTCAGCGCTCCGAGCGCCGACCGCTGCAAGTTGCAGATCGGCCGCGTCACCCGCGCCGCCGATCCGGACGGCGCCGGTCCGCTGCTGGGCCAGGTCACCGATATCCGCACCGGCCCGGTCAACCGCGCCGCGCGCAACGTCGAAGGCGTGGACGCGTCGTTGAAGTACCGCTTCACCACCGAGCGTTGGGGCGATTTCAGCCTGGGCCTGAACTACACCAATCTGCTCAAGCTCGAAACCCGCACCGACGCCAGCGAAGAGATGCAGGACAAGCGCAACGACGAGCCGCGCAGCAAGTTCCGCGGCAGCGTCAACTGGCAGCGCGAGAAGTGGAACGCGACCGTCTACGCCGACCGCGTCGGCAGCGTGCCGAGCGTGCGCTTCAACGGCTGCCTGCCGTTCTCCGACGGCTACGTGCCCAACTCCGACAACTGCGTCGACAACGACTCGGCCAGCCCGACCTTCGGCCAGGCCACCAAGAAGTACTACGGCCGCGTCGGACCGGCGATCACCTGGAACCTGAGCGCGGGTTACCAGATCACCGAGAAGGCCAAGGTCAACTTCTACGTCAGCAACATCTTCGACGAAGTCAACGAAGACAAGGACCCGTACAAGAAGGACTTCGCCTTCATCGCCGACCGCATCTTCAGTCCGGTCGGCCGCGAGATCGCCGTCGAGTACGTGCTGGACTTCAACTAAGCCAGGCAAACCCGTTGTGGCGGCGCAGCCGCGCCGTCGCAACGGAATCTCCCACACCACAGGCAGGGCAAGGCAACGATGACTCGCAATCCGGTACGGCGCAGGCGCGGTTTGGTTTCGGTTTTCGACGGCAAGGCCTGGCCGATCGCCGCGGCACTGACCCTGGCGCTGGCCGGCGCGCCGAATGCCAACGCCGCCACACCGAGCAGCGATCCGGTGAGCGAGGTCAACACCTTCATCGGCAGCAAAGACGACGGCAACACTTTTCCGGGCGCGAGCGCGCCGTTCGGCCTGATCCAGATCAGCCCGATCGGCGATCACTACAGCGGCTGGCGTTACGACGACCCGAAGATCCGCGGCTTCGGCCACTCTTTCATCTCCGGCGCGGGCTGTTGGGAGCAGGGCGGCCAGTTGTCGGTGCTGCCGACCACCGGCGAGATCGGCCCGGGCAAGCGTTTCGATACCAAGCAATTCAAGTCCTTCGACCAGAAGGCCTATGCGTCCAGCTATACCCACGACGGCGAAGTCGGCCAGGCCGGCTATTACAAGGTGCGCCTGACCGGCGAAGCCGCCGGCCCCATCGACGCCGAAGCGACCGCGCTGACGCGCGCCGCGGCCGAGCGTTACACCTTTCCGGCCGCCGCCAGGCAGGGCACGATCCTGGTCAACACCGGCCAGGCCAACGAACGTCATCTCGTCGTCGGCAGCAGCGTGCAGGTGATCGGCGACCGCGTCGTCGAAGGCAAGATCGTCACCAAGAGTTTCTGCGGCGGCCAGCAGTACACGACCTGGTACCGCATGGAGTTCGACCGTCCCTTCGCCAGCTTCGGCACCTGGGACGAAACCGGCGGCCACGCCGGCGGCCGCGCCAGCATGCAGGGCGACACGCGCCCGCACGGCGCCTGGTTCACCTTCGATACGAAGGACGGGCGTGCGGTCAGCGCGATCAGCGCGATCTCGCACGTCGATGCCGAGGGTGCGCGCCGCAACCTGCGCGACGAAGGCATGAAGAACGGCAAGCTGCTGAGCTTCGATGCGATGCGCAAGCAGGCTCAGGACGGCTGGCGCAAGGAACTGGATTCGGTGCGGGTCAGCGGCGGCAGCGCCGACGACCGCGTCGTGTTCTATACCGCTCTCTACCACTCGCTGCTGCAGCCGTTGACCGGCAGCGACAGCGACGGCCGCTACCGCGGCTACGACACCGAGATCCACAAAGCCGAAGGCTGGACCTACTACGAGTACTTCTCGCTGTGGGACACCTATCGCTCGCAGAATCAGTTGCTGGCCATGCTGCGTCCGCAGCGGGCGCGCGATATCGCCAACTCCATGCTCAAGATCCACGAGCAGAACGGTTGGCTGCCGCGCTGGGGTTATGCCAATTACGACAGCAACGTCATGACCGGCGACCCGGCGACGCCGTTCATGGTCGACCTGTGGCGTTTCGGCGCGCTCGAAGGCCGCGAGCAACAGGCTTACAAGGCCTTGCGCGAGAACGCCTACGGCACGCCGCCGGCGCTGGTGCGCAGCAACGGCCGCGCCGGTAATCCGAGCTATCTCGAACGCGGCTTCGTCCAGTACGACCGCGCGTTCCCGGCCAAGAGCATGGACGTCGATCCGCACCACGGCGGCTCCTCGACCCTGGAATACGCGCTGGCCGATTGCTCCTTGTCGCAGATGGCCGACGCGCTGGGCCAGAGCGCCGACGCGGCCACCTTGCGCGAACGCGGCCGCAACTGGCGTAAGGTCTGGGACGCCGAGGCGGCCGATCCGGAACTGGGTTTCCGCGGTTTTCCGCGTCCGCGCCTGGACGATGGCCAGTTCTACGTCGAGGCCGACGGCGGCTACAGCCCGCGTTCGCACCACGGCTTCCACGAAGGCACGGCCTGGCAGTACCAGTGGCTGGTGCAGCAGGACATGCCCGGCCTGGTCGCGGCGATGGGCGGCAGCGAACAGACCGGCAAGCGTCTGGATGCGTTCTTCGCCTACGACCAACTCGTCGCCGATCCGCTCAATGCGGCGCGCAAGCAGTGGGTGGTCGGGCCCTACAGCTATTACAACCAATACCGCTATAACCCGAACAACGAGCCCGATCTGCACAGCCCGTGGATGTACACGCTGATCGGCCAACCGTGGAAGACCACGGCGGTGCTGCGCTCGGCGCAGGCCTTGTTCACCAACGCGCCGAACGGCGTGACCGGCAACGACGACCTCGGCACGATGTCGGCCTGGTATCTGTTCAGCGCGATCGGCCTGTACCCGGCGGTGCCGGGCACCGGCGAACTGCTGCTGCACACGCCGCGCTTCGAGAAGGTCGAGCTCGACCTGGGGCAGGGCAAGACCCTGACGATCGAAGCGCCCGGCGCGGACGGCCGCGGCCTGCAGTACGTGCAGTCGGCCAGCTTCGACGGCAAGTCGCAAGATCAGGTCTGGCTGGATTGGGCGAAGCTGCGCAACGGCGGCACCTTGCGTTTCGCGCTCGACAAGACGCCGCCGGTAAGCGGTTGGGGTACGCAGGCGCAGGCGTTGCCGAAGTCGGCCTGCGCGTCGCCGAAGTGATGGGGTCGATGCGCCGAATTTACGGTGCCGAAGTCATGGCAATGCGGTCATGGCGGTGACGTGATGGCGGTGAAGTCAGGTGTGAGTGCGGTTGTTTGCAGACCGTCGTCCCCGCGAAGGCGGGGGGCCAGGGCTTTACTGCGTTATAGCTCTGAAGTCTCTGGATCCCCGCTTTCGCGGGGATGACGAAACTCAGGGCGGCAAGGCAGTGCAGTTTCAGGGTCCCAGCTTCGGCCGGGGTCAGCGAGCTCAAAGCGGCAGTTGATTCGAAGCAGTTCGAGGAAACCGATTCGATGAAAGACGCATTGGCGAAGATGGGACGTTCGAAATTGCGCGTGGCGATGCTGAGCCTGGTCGGCGCGGCGATCGGCTTGGCGCCGCTGGCGCACGCGGACGAGGTTCCGCTGGCCGGCGCGAGCAAGGTCGCCGTCAATGCCGGCACGGCGCTGGCCGCGCCCGAACTGGTGCCGTTGCCGGCGAAGCTGCTGCGAGGCGAGGGCGAGTTCGTTCTCGACGATACGACCACGCTCTATGCCAACAACGCCGAAGCGCGCGCCATCGCCCAGTTGCTGCGCGACGAACTGATCGCGACCCAGGCCTTGACCTTGCCGTTGCGCAGCGGCGCGCCGCGTGCGCACAAGGGCGAGGCCGAGCCGAGCCGCTACGTGCAACTGGTCGCCGAACCGGTCGCCGCCCACGCCGATGCGCGCTCGAAAGAGCGCTACACCCTGGAAATCACCGCGCGCGGCATCCGTCTGTCCGGCCCGCCCGCCGGTCTGTTCTACGGCTATCAATCGCTGCGCCAGTTGTTGCCGGCAGCGCGCAGCGCGCAAGCATTGCGCTTGCCCGCGCTGAGCATCGAGGACCAGCCGCGCTTCGTTTACCGCGGCATGCATCTCGACGTCGGCCGGCACATGTACCCGGTCGCCTTCATCAAGCGCTATGTCGACCTGATGGCGCAGTACAAGCTCAATACCTTCCACTGGCACCTGACCGAAGACCAGGGTTGGCGCATCGAGATCAAGCGCTATCCGAAGCTGACCAAGATCGGTGCGCAGCGCAAGGAAACCGTGCTCGGCCGCAACATCGATCCCTATGTCGGCGACGGCAAGCCCTACGGCGGTTTCTACACCCAGGACGAAGTGCGCGAGGTCGTGGCCTACGCCAAGGCCCGCCACATCATGGTGATCCCGGAAATCGAAATGCCCGGCCACTCGCTGGCCGCGCTGGCCGCGTACCCGGAACTGGCCTGCACGCCGGGGCCGTTCGAGGTCGGCAGCAACTGGGGCGTGTACGACGACATCTATTGCCCGAAAGAAGAGACCTTCAAGTTCCTCGAGAACGTGCTCGACGAAGTGGTGGCGCTGTTCCCGGCGCCCTACCTGCATATCGGCGGCGACGAAGCGCCGAAGACGCGCTGGCAGAGCAGCGAGGTGGCGCAGGCGGTGATCCGCCGCGAAGGGCTGAAGGACGAACACGAGCTGCAGAGCTATTTCATCCAGCGCATGGAGAAGTTCCTGCACTCGCGCGGCAAGCGCATCATCGGCTGGGACGAGATCCTCGAGGGCGGCCTGGCGCCGGACGCGACGGTGATGTCCTGGCGCGGCGAAGCCGGCGGCATCGCCGCGGCGCGCCAGGGGCACGACGTCATCATGACCCCGACCCAGTGCTGCTATTTCGACTACGGCCAGGGCCCGGCGCGCCACGAACAGTGGAACCTCGGCGGCGAGCTGAGCCTGGACAAGGTCTACGGCTACGACCCGGTGCCGAAGGAACTCGATGCCGCGCAGGCCCGGCATGTGCTCGGCGTGCAGGGCAACGTCTGGACCGAATACCTCAAGACCGAGGCGATGGTCGAGTACATGGTGTTCCCGCGCATGCTCGCCCTGGCCGAAGTCGCCTGGACGCCGCAGGGCGACCGCGATTTCGCCGATTTCCAACAGCGCTTGCGCGGGCAGTTTTCGCGTCTGGACCGCGAACAGGTCGGCTACCGCATCCCGGCGCCGGCGGGGCTGAAGGACGTGATGCAGGTGCAGGGCCAGGGCGCGCCCGATGAGTTCGTGCAGGTGTTCGAGCTGACCGCATCGGTGCCGGGCGCGACGATCCGCTACACCGTCGACGGCAGCGAGCCGAGCGATGCCTCGCCGGCTTACGAAGGCCCGATCGAACTGCGCGTGCCGCTCGACCAGGTGCGCAGCGTGCGCACCGTCACCGTGCTCGGCAATGGCCGGCGCAGCGGCGTGCATAGCGCGCAGGTGCAGTACCGCAGCTATCGTGCGGCGGTGGCGCCGCCCACGCGCAAGAGCGCGGGCCTGAGCTATCGCTTGTACGAAGGCCAGTTCTCCACTCTCGACGAGCTCGAAGCCGCGGCCGCGCCGGTCGAGCAGGGCGTAGCGACCTCGTTGGACCTGGCGCCGTATGCGCGGCAAAGCCGCTACGGCCTGCAGTACGAAGGCCTGATCGAAGTGCCGGCCGACGGCGTCTATCGCTTCGCCCTGCAGGGCGACGACCGCTCGGCCTTGTATGTCGATGGCGAGCGGGTGATCCGCAACGACAGTTACGACCAGACCCTGGAAGGTTCGCTGCCGCTGCGCCGAGGCTGGCATCGTCTGCGCTTGGCCTGGTACCAGCGTGGAGGCGGGCAGAGCCTGCGCCTGCGTTGGGCGGCGCCGGGGCAGGCGCTGCAGGATCTCGATGCGAAGGGCGCGGTGCATTGATGCGCGCCGCGCCGTTTGCCTCGGTAGTTCGACGAAGTGCGGTTGGATTTTTTTTGCCGTTTTTTTAGATCGATCCAAACCAAAAACGCCACAGCAGCTCAACACAGAGCACGAACGTAACCTTGGCCGAGGGTTCGGCCGCGATTGGGAGGGGTAGCAGGTGAACCACAATCAGCACCGCAACGAGCGCCAGCATCCGGGCCGCACGCCGACGGAACGTCACCGCGCGCACAGGAACGTCTTGACCGCGGCGATGCTCGCCGCCTTGTATCTGCCGCTGGCCGCGGCGGCGCAGGAAGCGAGCGCGCAGGAGGCCGCGAGCGCGGCCGGCGAGGTCAAGTCGATCGACAAGATCACCGTCACCGGTTCGCGCATCAAGCGCGCCGAAGTCGAAGGCCCTGCGCCGGTCACGGTGATCAGCGCCGACCAGATCAAGCGCGAAGGCTTCTCGACCGTGTACGAGGCGCTGAGCACTCTGACCGAAGTCACCGGCTCGGTGCAGGCCGACGTCAACAAGGGCCCCACGCCGAACGCCAGCCCGCTCAACATGCGCAATCTCGGGCCGGGCCGCACCCTGCTGCTGATCGACGGGCGCCGCGTCGCCGATTACCCGCTGCCCTACGAGGGCCGCGGCAACTTCGCCAATTTCAACAACATCCCCATGGCCGCGGTCGAGCGCATCGAAGTGCTGGCCAGCGGCGGCTCGGCGATCTACGGCTCCGACGCGATGGCGGGCGTGATCAACGTCATCATGAAGAAGAACTTCAATGGCGACGAAGTGCGCATCAAGGGCGGCACCACCACCCGCGGCGGCGGCGATTCCTTCGACCTGTCGTGGACCGGCGGCCGCACCGGCGACAAGTGGAGCGCGACCTACGGCGTGCAGTGGAGCGGCCGCGAGACCTTGTTCGCCGGCGACCGCGAGTTCGTCGATTCCGACCTCGAGCCGGCCAACACGGTCAAGCCCTTGGTCAACGACCCCTGGCCGTGGGTCTGGGGCGTGGAACTGATCGACAGCGCCAGCAAGCGGCGCGTCACACCGCCGACCGGCGCCTGCGACCGCTTCCAGGACCTGCCGCTGCATAACTTCATCGGCAACGAGGGCAACGCGCCCGAGTTCCCCGGCTACAGCTGTACCCAGAGCAAGGGCAACGCCTTGTGGAGCCTGCGCAACGGGTCCAACAACGTCTCGGCCTTCGGCAACTTCAGCTACGACTTCGATAACGGCATGCAGGCCTGGGTCAGCGCGTCGTTGTGGGACAGCGAAGGCGAATCGCGCCAGGACGAGGCGCTGCGCTTCGAGTTGAACCGCGGCGGCGCCTTCTACGACCAGGGCACCGGCCGCAGCTACCAGGCGCGTCGCGCCTTCACCGTGCCCGAAGCCGGCGGGCGCGACCCGTTCCTGTTCTATACCAACGAACGCTCCTGGGACCTCGCCGGCGGTTTGCGCGGCAGCTTCGGCGAAAAGCTCAACTGGGACGCCACCATCGGCCGCACCGAGTACAAGGTCGACTTCAGCTTCCCCTCGGTGGTGCAGAGCGCGGTCGACGAGTATTTCCTCGGACCGCAACTGGGCACCAACGGCGGCTTGCCGGCCTATCAGTTGAACCAAAGCCGGTTCTGGAACCCGATGGACATGGCGACCTTCCAAAGGCTGACCACCCACGGACACTCCAGCGCCAAGTCGTGGATGAACCAGGCCCAGTTCGCGGTCAACGGCGACCTGTTCGATCTGCCGGCCGGCCCGGTCGGTTTCGCCGCGGTGTTGGAAGCGGGCTCGCAAGGCTATCGCCTGAGCCCCGATCCGCTGACCTTCGGCCCCAACAAGCAGTACGACCAGCCCGGCGGAACCAACCAGGGCGGCGGCGACCGCAAACGTTATGCGATCGGCGTCGAGTTCAAGCTGCCGTTGCTGGAATCGCTGGACCTGACCACCGCCGGGCGTTTCGACCGCTACGACGACGACAGCCGCAAGGAAGGCAACTTCACCTGGAACGCCGGCCTGGAATGGCGCCCGATCGAAAGCCTGCTGCTGCGCGGCGCCTACAACACCACCTTCCGCGCGCCGGACATGCACTACCTGTTCGCCACCAGCGGCACCGGCACCCAGGAAAGCGCCGACGTCGCTTCGTGCATCAAGCGCAACCAGGGTCCGAACTGCGGCTCGGCGTCGGTGTACTACCGTCACGCCACCAGCCGCACCGGCAACCTCAAGTTGGACAGCGAGACCGGCAAGTCCTGGAGCGCCGGCCTGGTCTGGGATGCGACCGACAACCTGTCGTTCAGCGCCGACTATTGGCGCATGACCATCGACAACCAGGTTCGCGATTTCGACATCGCCGACATCCTCGACCTGGAAAGCCAGTGCATCAACGGCGTGCCGCGCAGGTCGTCGGACCGGATGCAAGTCACGCCGGGCTCGTCGACCTGTTCGAACATCCTCTCGCGCGTCACCCGCAGCAGCCCGGGCACCAATTCGTTCGGTGTCGCCGACCCCAACTATCCCTTGGGCCAGGTGACCTCGGTGCGCAGCGGCCCGATCAACATCGCCTACCGCGAAGTCGCGGGCGTCGACGTGTCGGCCCGCTACAAGCTGCCGGCGACGGCCTGGGGCGACTTCAGCTTCGCGCTCAACTACACCAACCAGTTGAAGAACAACGAGCAGCGCGACCCGGGCGCGCCGATGCAGGAGAACCGAGACAACGACGTGCGTACATTCGCCCGCGCCAGTGCCAGTTGGTCGCGCGGCCCGTGGAACGCCACCTTGTTCGCCAACCGCATCGGCCACACCAACGGCGACAACTACAACCGCTGCGCGCCGATCATGCCGGGGCAAACCTCGACGGAATGCCGGATGGTCGGCAAGCTGAAGGCGCCGATCTACTTCAACCTGACCGCCGGCTACCAGTTGACCGAACAGGCCCGGGTCAACTTGTACATCGACAACCTGTTCGACGAGGCCGAGTACAAGGACCCCTACAAGATGTTCTTCATCTACGCCAACGAACGGGTGTTCTCGCGCGTCGGCCGCGAAATCTCGGCCGAGTTCGTTTACAAGTTCGATTGATGCAGGTTCTGAGACACGTAATGTACGTAAGAGCGGCCGGTCGTTCGCGACCGGCCGCGGCAAACGCTCTCCAGTAAGCGGTGGTGGCCCGGCGATTCCGCGCTTTCCAGGCGGGACGCAGGGTTTTTTCCCGATTCTCGGGCAGGGGGCGCCTGGATGGGCGCTCCCGTTTTTCTCCCGGGCCTCGGGCACGATCCGGTTTCGAATTCATGGCCGGCCGCCGCAGGTGCGGCCGCGCAACCACGGCAAGCGACTCCCTTGGGGCAAGCATGGCGACACTTCGGTCCAAGAACACCTTCGTTTCGGCACTGCGCACGGCCGCCGCGATCGGCCTGATGCTGGCCGCCGCCCTGAGCGCGGACTGGGCCCAGGCGGCCGAGGCGAGCTCGCAGCCCTTGCATGGCGATTGGCAGTTCCGGCTTGTGCCGGGCGACCCCGAAGCCGCCACGCATGCCGCCGCCACCGATTGGCGCAAGGCGCAGGTGCCGGGGCATGTGCATACCGATCTGTTCGTAGCCGGTCTGATCGCCGACCCCTACGTCGGCGCGCGCGAGCGCAGCCTGCAATGGATTGGCTTGGCGCAATGGGAATACCGCACCAGCTTCGACGTCGATCGCGCCACGCTGAAGCGCGCGCACGCCGATCTGGTGTTCGAGGGCCTGGACACCTTCGCGACCGTGCAGCTCAACGGCGTCGAACTGCTAAAGGCCGACAACAGTTTCCGTACCTGGCGCGTGCCGGCACAGGGTCATCTGCGCGAACGCGGCAATGAGCTGCGGGTGGTGTTCGATTCGCCGATCCGGCGAATGCTGCCGCAGGTGCAGGCGATGCCTAACAAGATCGCCGGCAATTACCCTTCGCCCTACGGCGATGAGCCGCGCGACGCGATGACCGCCAACTTCGTGCGCAAGCCCGGCTATCACTATGGCTGGGACTGGGGCCCGCGCTACGTCAGCGCCGGCATCTGGCGCGCGGTGCGCCTGGAAAGCTGGGACCGCCTGCGCCTGGCCGACTTGCACGTGCAGCCGCGCCGCATCGCCCAGGACGCCGCCGAGGCCACGGTCGAGCTGGAGATCGACAGCGACCGCGCCGGCGCGGTCACGGTCGAGATCGACTACGCCGGCCCCGAGGGCAAGGGCGCGACCCTGCGCCATGAGGCTGAGTTGCGCAGCGGACGCAATAGCGTGTCGGTGCCGCTGACGATCGCCCACCCGCGGCTGTGGTATCCCGTCGGTTACGGCGAACAGGCCTTGTACACCTTCAAGGCCCGCGTGCAAGACGCCGACGGCGTGCAGGCGGTCGGCCAACGCCGCACCGGCCTGCGCAGCATCGAGCTGCGCCGCGAACGCGATGCCGGCGGCCAGGGCTTCGCCTTCGTCGTCAACGGCATCCCGGTGTTCGCCAAGGGCGCCAACGCGATTCCGTTCGATGCTTTTCCGGCGCGGGTCACCCGCGAGCGCCTGCGCCGCGACCTGCAATCCGCGCGCGACGCCAACATGAACATGCTGCGCAACTGGGGCGGCGGTTACTACGAGTCCGACGATTTCTTCGAACTGGCCGACGAACTCGGGCTGATGGTCTGGCAGGACTTCATGTTCGGCGGCGGCATGCCGCCCGGCTATGACCCGTCGTTCCGCGCCAATGTCGTCGCCGAGGCGCGCGACAATGTGCGCCGGCTGCGCAACCATCCCAGCATCGTGCTGTGGTGCGGCAATAACGAAGAAGAAACCGCCTGGAAGGACTGGGGCCATCGGACCAAGCTGGCCGCGGCCGATCCGAAGTTCGCGCAGACGGTGTGGGAAGGCTATGTGGCTTTGTTCGGCAAGGACCTGCGTCAGGTCGTCGCCGAAGAAGGAGCGGGCGTGCCGTATTGGTCGAGTTCGCCGAGCAACGACCTGGCCGACAAGGCTAACGACTCCAACAACGGCGACAAGCATTACTGGGACGTCTGGGGCGGCCCGGCCTTGCCGGCCACGGCCTACCTCGACGAGACCCCGCGTTTCATGTCCGAGTACGGCCTGCAGGGTTGGCCGTCGCTGCGCACCATCGCCAGTTTTGCCCGGCCGGAAGAGCAGGGCATCAATGCGCCGGTGATCCGCGCGCACCAGAAGTTCCTGGCCGGCGACGGCAACTCGCGCTTGCTGCTGTACATCCGCCGCGAATACGGCGAACCGCGCGACTTCGCCGATTTCGTCTATCTGAGCCAGCAGGTGCAGGCCGAAGGCATCGAACTGGCCGCCTTGCACCACCGCGCCTCGCGTCCGCGCACCATGGGTTCGCTGTATTGGCAGTTGAACGACGTCTGGCCGGGCGCGTCCTGGTCGAGCCTGGATTACTACGGGCGCTGGAAGCCGCTGCATTTCCACGCCAAGCGCTTCTTCGCCGACGTGGCCATCGCGCCTTTGCGCCGCCCGTCCGGCGGACGCACCGAGCTGAGCCTGCTGTCGGATCGCACCACGCCGTTGCAGGGAGAATGGCGTTTGCGGGTCATGGACTTCGACGGCCGCGTCCATCGCGACGAACGCAAGCCGGCGACTCTGGCGGCGTTGGCCTCGACCGCGGCCGGCGCCTGGAGCGACGCCGAACTGCTCGGCGATGCCGACCCCTTGCGCACCGCGGCGGTGTTCGACTTGATCGTCGACGGCAAGACGGTGTCGCGGCGTGCGGTGTATTTCGGCGAATCCAGGCGCTTGGCCTGGCAGGACCCCGAGCTGCACGGCGAACTGCGCCGCGACGGCGACGGATACCGTTTGCAATTGAAGGCGAGCAAGCTCGCACGCGCGGTCTGGATCGATTTCGGCGACCACGACGTCGAGTTGGCCGACAACGCCCTGACTCTGTTGCCGGGCGAAAGCGTGGAGATCGGGTTGAAGTCGAAGGCCGGCCTGGACAGTCTGCAGCGCGCCTTGAACTTGCGGTCCTTGTATCGGCCTTGAGTGGTCAGGGGGTGTTTTTGGCTTTCGCTGCCGAGCGAAAATCCCCCGCGCTGCAGTGATCGGGTTTCATCGGCTGTCGCCGGGCGCTGGCCCCCTTTGCCAAAGGGGGGCGGTGATTGACGTGTTCGAGCATCGAGCACTGGCGCTGGAGTGCCAGCATCAGCACCTGCCGCAGCCCCGCGATGCTCGCTGTTCCCCCTTTGCAAAGGGGGGCAGGGGGGGCTCTTCGGCTCCCGCAACAAGCCCAACTTGCATCCCACCCCAACGCCCCGCAGGCTGTGACGCTCGCGCCACCGCCGCGTCGCGTGCATGGAAGCGACGCCCTTCAACCCCTTTCGCGCAGTCGCCGCGTTAGAGGTTGCAGACCCCGTTCTTAAGGAAGAGGTGACCGGTGAAACCGTCCTTCGCAGTCGTTCGTTCCGCGTTTTGCCTGTTGCTCGCCCTCGCCACCGTCGCCAGCGCGCAGATTCGCGGGGATGTCACCGCGCCGCCCTTGCTTGAAGTGCGCGGCGCCGAAACGCCCATCGTGCTCGAATCGGCCCGCGTCGACGGCGAGATCGTCGGCGGGCTGGCGCGGACCTCGGTCGAGTTGGTGTTCCGCAACCCGAATCGGCGCGTGCTCGAAGGGCAGTTGCAGTTCCCCTTGCGCGACGGTCAGCAGGTCGCCGGGTTCGCGCTCGACATCGACGGCAAGTTGCGCGCCGCGGTGCCGGTGCCGAAGGACAAGGGCCGGCAGGTGTTCGAGGCGATCGAACGCCGCGGCGTCGACCCGGCGCTGTTGGAGAAGACCGCAGGCAACCAATTCAAACTGCGGGTCTATCCGATCCCGGCCCAGGGCACGCGGCGGGTGCGGCTGGAGCTGGTCGAGTCGCTCGCTCGCGAGGGCGGCGACTGGCGTTACGAACTGCCGCTGGCGTTCGCCGCGCAGGCGCGCAGTTTCAGCCTCGACCTGGTCTCGGCGCAGAAGCCGCGCCTGATCGGCCTGAGCCAGCAGACCGAGATCGCCTCGAGTGCCGGCCGCTACCGGCTGGCGCTGCGCAGCCGGCCGCTCGGCGACGCCCTGAGCCTGCGGATGCAGGCCGCCACGGCGCCGCGCGCCTACACCCAGGACTTGGACGGCGAACGTTTCTTCCTCGCCGAAGTGCCGCTGGCCGGTGCGCGCCAGCCGCGCGCGCTGCCGACATCCATCGGCTTGCTGTGGGACAGCTCGGCCTCGGGCCGCAAGCGCGAGCGGGCCAGCGAACTGGCACTGCTGGATCGCTATTTCCGCGCCGCCGGCGAGGTCCAGGTCAGCCTGGTTCGGCTACGCGATCGCGCTGAGCCGGCGCAGGCCTTCGCGGTCAAGGGCGGCGACTGGTCGGCGCTCAAGCGCGAGCTCGAAAGCACGGTCTACGACGGCGCCACCGACCCGGGTGGTTGGCAGCCGCAGGCCGGCATCGAGGAATACCTGTTGGTCAGCGACGGCTTGTTCAACTACGGCCAGCGCCGCTTCCCGGCCTTGCTCGCCGGGCAGCGCCTGTACGCGCTGAATTCGGCCGGTGCGGCCTCCGACCATGACGGCCTGCGTGCCCTGGCGCAGGCGCACGGCGGGCGTCTGGTGGCGTGGCAGCGCGCCGGCGAACTCGATCGCGCCGCCGATGTCCTGCTCAACGAGGGGCCGCAATTGCTCGCCGTCGACGGCCTCGGCACCAGCGAGGTGGTCGCCGATTCGCCGTTCGCCGACGGCGGCCTGTTGCGCCTCGCCGGCAAGCTGCGCGATCGCCCGGCCAAGCTGAGTCTGAAGGTGCGCGATGGCGACCGGGTGCGCGAGCTCGTCGTGCCGATCGACGCCGATGCGCCGGCCAGCGTCTTTCCGGCTTCGCTGTGGGCGCAGTACTCGATCGCTGCGATGCAGGCCGACCCCGAACTCAACCGCGCCGCGATCGCACGCCTCGGCCAGCGCTTCGGCATCGTCACCGCCGAGACCTCGCTGATCGTGCTCGACGATCTGGCCGACTACGTGCGTTACGACATCACCCCGCCGGACCGCCTCGACGAGTTCCGCCGGCTCAAGACCGAAGGCGCCCACGAGCGCGAGCGTAGCCGCCGGCAGAGCCTGGACCGGGTCGCGGCGCTGTACGCCGAACGCATCGAATGGTGGCAGCGCAACTGGCCGAAGGGCGCGCCGCCGCAGGTGGCGGATGAGGCCAAGCTGCGACCTGCACAGGCGGGAGCGCACGGCAACGTGCAGCGCTCGCTGGCTTATGCGCCGGCTCCGGCGGCCGAAGCCCCGGTGGCAGCCGCGGCGCCGATGCCGATGGAGGCAGAGGCGGGATTGCAAAGGATCACGGTGACCGGCTCGCGCATCGACGCCGCTTCGGACAAAGCCGAGCAGGACGCAGAAGCCGGCGCTGGCGCAAGCATCGTCCTGCAGCCCTGGCAGCCCGATTCGCCGTATGCACGTCGCCTGCGCCAGGCCGGCGCCGACCGCGTGTATGCGATCTACCTCGACGAACGCGATTCGCACGCGACCAGCACCGCCTTCTATCTGGACGTCGCCGATGTGCTGATCGAGAAAGGCCAGCGCGACCTGGCCCTGCGGGTGCTGTCGAACCTGGCCGAGATGGACCTGGAAAACCGCCACATCCTGCGCGTGCTCGGCTATCGCCTGATGCAGGCCGAACAACCCGCGTTGGCGGTGCCGGTGTTCGAGCGCGTGCGCGGGCTGGCCGAGGAAGAGCCGCAGAGTTTCCGCGACCTGGGCCTGGCCTATGCCGCCAACGCCCAGTACCCGCAGGCGGTCGAGGCCTTGTACGAGATCGCCCTGCGCGATTGGGACGGCCGCTTCCCCGGCGTGGAGGAGATCGCCATCGCCGAACTCAACGCCATCGTGGCGGCGCATCCGCAAGGGCTGGATACCTCCGGCATCGACCAGCGCCTGCTGCGCAATCTGCCGCTGGACCTGCGCGTGGTGTTGAGCTGGGACAGCGACAACAGCGACATGGACTTGTGGGTGACCGACCCGAACGGGGAGAAGTGCTACTACGGCCACCAGCTGACTTATCAGGGCGGGCGCATCTCCGACGACTTCACCGGCGGCTACGGCCCCGAGGAGTTCATCCTGCGCGACGCCAAACCGGGCAAGTACAAGGTCGAGGCCAACTTCTACGGCGACCGCCAACAGCTGGTGACCGGGGCGACGACCCTGCACCTGTGGCTCAGCACCGGCTTCGGTGGCACCCAGCCGCACGAGCAGAAGGTCACCCTGCGCCTGAAGGACCGCGCCGAGGTGGTGATGGTGGGCGAGTTCGAGGTGAAGTGAGGCGGGGTGAAGTAAGCCGGGCCGGTGAGGCCGCGGGGCAGGGCGGCGCGTTGCAGCCATGCGCCCGCCTCATCCGGGTCCGGTTCGCCGGAGCCCGGGTGGCGTGGCCGCGGCTCGTGCCGCTCTTACCCTGGGTTGTGGGGCGGCCGGCCCCGGGCAGGCGTCCCGGGCAGGCGTCCCAGGCCCTCGGGCTGCTAGAATCGGCGGTTCTCATCCGCATTCAAGACCATCGGACATGATCGAGCTCAATCCCGTCCGCCAGCGCATCGCCGACCTCCGGGGCCGGCTGGATTCGCTCAGGGGGTATCTTTGACTACGACAGCAAAGTCGAACGTCTCGAAGAAGTAAACCGGGAGCTCGAAAGCCCCGATATCTGGAACAACGCCGAACAGGCCCAGGGCCTGGGCCGTGAGCGCGCCAGCCTGGAAAAGGTGGTCGACGGCATCCGCCGTCTCACCGACGGGCTGGTGGGCGCCGACGAACTGCTCGAACTGGCCGAAATGGAAGACGACGAGTCGACCGCGCTGGCCGTGGTCGAGGACGTCGAGCGCTACGCCAAGCAGGTCGAGGAACTCGAGTTCCGGCGCATGTTCTCCGGCCCGATGGACGCGGCTTCGGCCTTCGTCGACATCCAGGCCGGCGCCGGCGGCACCGAGGCCCAGGACTGGGCCGAAATCCTGTTGCGCATGTACCTGCGCTGGGCCGAATCGCGCGGCTGGAAGGCCGAGCTGATGGAAGTCAGCGGCGGCGACGTGGCCGGCATCAAGTCGGCGACCTTCCGCGTCGAAGGCGATTTCGCCTACGGCTGGCTGAAGACCGAGACCGGCGTGCACCGCCTGGTGCGCAAGTCGCCGTTCGACTCCGACAACCGCCGCCACACCAGCTTCACCTCGGTGTTCGTGTCGCCGGAAGTCGACGACAAGATCGACATCGAGATCAACCCGGCCGACCTCAAGACCGACGTCTACCGCTCCTCGGGCGCCGGCGGCCAGCACGTCAACAAGACCGAATCGGCGGTGCGCATCACCCACGTCCCGAGCGGGATAGTCGTAGCCTGCCAGACCGAGCGCAGCCAGCACGCCAACCGCGACCGCGCCATGAAGATGCTCGCGGCGAAGTTGTACGAGCTGGAAATCCAGAAGCGCAACGCCGTGCGCGACGCGGTCGAGGCGACCAAGTCCGACATCGGCTGGGGCAGCCAGATCCGCAACTACGTGCTCGACCAGAGCCGTATCAAGGACCTGCGCACCGGCATCGAACGCAGCGACACCCAGAAGGTGCTCGACGGCGATCTCGACGAATTCGTCGAGGCCAGCCTGAAGTCGGGCCTGGAAGTGGGCTCGAAACGTATCGACGCGGTCTGAAAGCCGGGAGTCGGGAATCGGGAGTCGGGTCTTACAGCCGTCGCGTCTCCGGTCGTCATCCCCGTGAAGGCGGGGATCCAACGACTTGAAAGTGCGCATCGGTGAAGCCCTGGATCCCCGCCTTCGCGGGGATGACGGGCAGAAGGGGTGCGCTACGGCGGGTGAAGCGGGAATGCGTTGCCCGCACACGCACCGACCGCATCCTTTCTCGCCCGCCAAGATCGCCCCCCCAAGACCGTTCGCATCCGTTCGCATCCGTCCGCATCCATCCGCATCCATCCGCATCCATCAGCGCCGTCTCCACGCCTGCCGCCGACCGCCACCCAAGCACCCGCGCCGCGACTTCAGTAATCTGCATCCCTCAAGCTTTCCCAAGCCCTACCTGAAACCCAGACCATGACCGACGACACCAGCCTGCCGCCCATCGACGAGAACCATCTGATCGCGGAGCGTCGCGCCAAACTCACGGCCATGCGCGGCGAGGGCATCGCCTTCCCGAACGACTTCCGCCGCGGCGATTTCGTCGGCGATCTGCAGGCGCAGTACATCGATGCCGAGCATTGGACCCAGGAAGCGCTGGACAGCGAGGCGCGCCGGGTCGCGATCGCCGGCCGCATCCTGCTCAAGCGGGTGATGGGCAAGGCCAGCTTCGTCCAGATCCAGGACGAGTCCGGGCGCATCCAGCTGTTCTTGCAGGCCAACGCGCTCGGCGAGACCTACGACAAGTTCAAGGGCTGGGACGTCGGCGACATCGTCGCCGCGGAAGGCCCGATCACCCGCACCAAGACCGGCGAGCTGTCGGTCAAGGCCGAGACCCTGCGCCTGCTGACCAAGGCGCTGCGTCCCTTGCCGGACAAGTTCCACGGCCTGGCCGACGTCGAGCAGCGCTACCGCCAGCGTTATGTCGACCTGATCGTGTCGCCCGACGCGCGCGACGTGTTCGTCAAGCGCTCCAAGATCATCCGCTCGATGCGCGCCTGGCTGGATACGCGGCGCTTCCTCGAAGTGGAAACGCCGATGATGCATTACATCCCCGGCGGCGCCGCGGCCAAGCCGTTCACCACCCATCACAACGCGCTCGACCTGCAGTTGTATCTGCGCGTCGCCCCGGAGCTGTACCTCAAGCGCCTGGTCGTCGGCGGCCTCGAGCGCGTCTACGAGATCAACCGCAACTTCCGCAACGAGGGCGTGTCGACCCGGCACAACCCCGAGTTCACCATGCTCGAGTTGTACGAGGCCTATGCCACCTACACCGAGATCATGGACCTGACCGAGGCGGTGATCCGTCACGCCGCGACCGACGTCCTCAACACCACCCAGGTCGAATGGGACGGCAACCCGATCGACCTCGGGCCGAAGTTCCGTCGCTGGTCGATGATCGATGCGGTGCTCGAACACAACCCCGAGATCAAGCGCGAAGAACTGCGCGACCTCGACGCCATGCGCGCCCACGGCGCGCGCCTCAAGGTCGCGGTCAAGCCGGGCTACGGCTGGGGCAAGCTGCTGCTGGAGATCTTCGAGAAGACCGTCGAGCACACTTTGATCCAGCCGACCTTCATCACCGATCACCCGGTCGAGGTGAGCCCGCTCGCGCGCGCCAACGACCTCGATCCGGAACTCACCGATCGCTTCGAGTTGTTCATCGGCGGCAAGGAACTGGCCAACGGTTTCTCCGAGCTCAACGACCCGGAAGACCAGGCCGCGCGTTTCCAGGCCCAGGTCGACCAGAAGGAGGGCGGCGACGACGAGGCCATGCATTACGACGCCGACTACATCCGTGCGCTCGAAGTCGGCCTGCCGCCGACCGGCGGTCTGGGCATCGGTATCGACCGCCTGGTGATGATGCTGACCGGCTCCTCGTCGATCCGAGATGTGCTGCTGTTCCCCTATATGCGCCCCGAAACCGGCCTCTGAGGCCGTCCCGGGGCGGCTGCGCGCTGGCCGTGTTAGCGCGGTGTGAGGTCGCGGCGGCCGGATCAAACGCAGGCAAGCACAATGGACGGCCAACGCGGGTTGGCCGTTTCTTCAGTCGGCGCGCGTTGAACCGTGACGTACAGCGCTCATTCGCATACTGAGTCCGGGCGATAGCGGGCGAACCCGGATCGTCTAGGGACCTTCGGCGGCTGTCACAGGCATCCTGGCGGGGTATGCTCCCAGATCGGTCACCACAGGGGGTGACCCCATTACGGAAGCCGGTGTGAACGTCGTTATCGTCGATGACCAAACGTCCGCGCGCACCATGCTGCGCCACATCATCGAGGACATCGCGTCCGAGTTGTCGGTGCACGATTTCGGTGAGCCCGAGGCGGCGCTGGCGTGGTGCGAAACGCACCAGCCCGACCTGTTGCTGCTCGACTACCGCATGCCGGGCATCGACGGGCTGGAGTTCGCGCGGCGTTTCCGCCGCCTGCCGATGCACCGGGACATCCCGATCATCCTGGTAACGGTGGTCGGCGACGAACCGGTGCGCCAGGCCGCGCTCGAAGCCGGGGTGATCGATTTCCTGGTCAAGCCGGTACGCCCGCGCGAGCTGCGCGCGCGTTGCCGCAACCTGCTGCAGCTGCGCCAGCAGTCCGAGAACGTCAAACAGCGGGCTTTGTCGCTGGAACAGCGGCTGCTGTCGAGCATGCACGAGGTCGAGGAGCGCGAGCGCGAGACCTTGTCGCGGCTGGCCCGGGCCATCGAGTACCGCGATGCCGGTACCAGCGCCTACCTGGAGCGGATGTCGCACATCGCCGGCCTGATCGCCGAGCAACTGGGCATGTTCGAGGACGAGATCCGGGTCATCGAGATGGCGGCGCCGCTGCACGATATCGGCAAGATCGCCATCCCCGACGCGGTTCTGATGAAGCCCGGCCCGCTGACCGAGGAGGAGACGGCGGTCATGCGCCGCCACCCCAAGATCGGCTACGAACTGCTCAGCGGCAGCCAGAACCGGTTCATCCAGGCCGGGGCCCTGATCGCCTTGCGCCACCACGAGCGCTACGATGGCAGCGGCTACCCGGACGGGCTGGTCGGGGACGATATTCCCCTGGAAGCCCGGATCGTGGCGGTCGCAGACGTGTTCGACGCCCTGATTTCGCCACGTCCCTATAAAAAAGCCTGGGACGTGGAGGAGGCATTGGGGTATATGTACGCTCAGCGCGGTCGTTTATTCGATCCACGTTGCGTGGACGCCCTGATCCGCAGCCGGGCCCGGCTCGACGAAATCTGCGATCGTTATTCGGCCAGCTTCCCCCGTCCCGGCTTGGAGTAGCCGATGGCTTCCATCCTGAGCGTGGTCAAGGAGCGCCTTTCGAACCGCCCGGACAGCGAGCACGGGCAGGCTCTGGTGCGGCTGGTCATCGCCTGCCTGATCGTCGCTTATCTGCTGGGCCTGCAGGCCTTCGACCGGGCCAGCGTGGCCACCCAGACCATGCTGTGGGTGATGTCGGCCGAGTCCCTGGTCGGCCTGGGCCTGATGGCGGCGATCGTGCGCCAGCCCGGAGCCTCGCACCTGCGCCGCTGGATCGGCATGATCGCCGACTATTCGACCCTGGCGATGCTGATGTCGCTGGACGCGCCCGCGCTGGCGCCGCTGTACGTGATCGTGCTGTGGGTGACCATCGGCAACGGCCTGCGCTACGGCACCACCTACCTGTACACCGCCGCGTCCCTGGCCGGCGCCTCGTTCCTGGCGGTGATCCTCAAGAACGACTATTGGCGCGGCCAGCCCTATCTGTCGGCCGGCCTGTGGCTGGGCCTGGTGGCGATCCCGGCCTACCTGTCCTCGTTGCTGCGCAACCTGCAGAAGGCAACCGAGGACGCCCGCCGCGCCAACGAGGCCAAGAGCCGGTTCCTGGCCAATATGAGCCACGAGCTGCGCACGCCGCTCAACGGCATCATCGGCATGGCCGAGCTGATGCACGGCACGCGCCTGGCG
Organism: Lysobacter antibioticus; assembly: GCF_001442535.1. Classification (NCBI taxonomy): domain Bacteria; kingdom Pseudomonadati; phylum Pseudomonadota; class Gammaproteobacteria; order Lysobacterales; family Lysobacteraceae; genus Lysobacter; species Lysobacter antibioticus. The sequence continues at coordinate 2,005,576 of NZ_CP013141.1, forward strand.
CCGGACCAGCGCGAGTACGCCGACGTCATTCACGCCTCGGCGCAGTCGCTGCTGTTGTTGGTCAACGACGTGCTCGACATTTCGGCGATCGAGGCCGGCAAGCTGCAGCGCCGCGACATCGATTTCAACCTGCAGGAAGTGATGAAGCGGCTGCAGAAGATGCTGCAACCGCTGGCCGCGGCGAAGGGGCTGACGCTCAAGGTCGATGTCGAGCAGGACGTCCCGGTGCGCCTCAACGGCGACAGCGCGCTGCTGACCCAGGTGCTGTTGAACCTGCTGCACAACGCGATCAAGTTCACCGAGAAGGGCGGGGTGTCGCTGGTCACTCGGCTGGTCGGCGGCGCCACCGGTCCCGGCACGCCCGGGGTCGAGCGCCAGGTGCGCTTGCGCTTCTCGGTACGCGACACCGGCATCGGCGTGCCGAGCGAGGACGTCGATCGCATCTTCCAGGCCTTCGAGCAGGTCGACAACGGCCCGACCCGCCGTTTCGGCGGCACCGGCCTGGGCACCACGATCGCCAAGACCCTGACCCAACTGCTCGGCGGCGAGATCGGCCTGGAAGCCAACCCCGGCGGCGGCAGTCATTTCTGGGTCGAGCTGCCGCTGCGCCTGGAAGAGGCCGCCCTGACCCAGCCCGATGCGCAGCAGGAAGGCAGCGGCAAGGTCATCTCGTTCGAGGACCCGTTCCTGCGCCACAAGACCCGGGTGCGCAGCCTGCGGGTGCTGATCGCCGACGACCAGTCGGCCAACCGCACCGTGCTGACCCGCATCCTGGAGCGCGCCGGTCACCGCGTGCAGGCCGCCAACGACGGCGAACAGGCCCTGGACCAGCTCGAACTCGGCCAGTTCGATCTGGCCGTGCTCGACATGCACATGCCCGGCCTCAGCGGCCTGGACGTGATCCGGCAGCTGCGTTTCATGCAGGCCGGCAACGGCCGCCGCACGCCGACCATCATCCTCAGCGCCGATGCGACCCTGCAGGCCTCCGAAGCGGCCAGCGAAGCCGGAGCGATGGCGTTCTTGACCAAGCCGATCGTGGTCGGGCGCCTGCTCGAAACCATCGCCGACGTGGTCGATTCGCAGCGCATGCCGGCGGTGCGCGCGATCAGCGACGTCAGCCGTCCGTTGACCAACCCGGCGGTGTTGGCCGAACTGGCCGAAATGGGTTTGGGCGATCAGTTCCTGCGCGATTTCGTCGAGCAGTGTTTGAAAGACGCGCAGTCCTGCCAGACCGACCTGGAGGCCGCGGCGGCGGTGGCGCGTTGGGACGAGTTGCGCGAGATCGCACACGCCTATAAGGGCGTGTCGGAAAATCTCGGCGCGCACTCGATTGCGGAGCGCTGCTCGCAGGTCATGCGCGCAAGCGACGACGTACTCGTTCGCGAATGTCCGAAACTGGTCGTGGACCTCGCTACGCAATTGTCGGCGGTAGCCGACGTCAGCCGTCAGGAAGTGGCGCGCCTCAGTCGCGGCAACCGCGGCAAGGACGTCCCCGACGTTTCTTGACAGCATCCTGCCACGCGAGGCGCGTGGCAGGCCCCCCCCTGCAAGACATCAGGCCAGCGCCAGCGCCGGCGCGGTCGCGCCGGCCCGGCGCTGCTGCGCACGCACCAGGCGTTCCATGGTCTTGAGCCCGCGATCGTTGAGGCGCATCGCCGCATCGACCCATTCGGTGGTCACCGACAGCAACTCGTCCAGACTGACCGGACGGCAGGCCTGGCGGACCGTGTTCATCGCCCGCAGGGCATTGCCCATGCGCTGGTTGCGCTTGATCAGCTCGGACGCCGCCTGCAAGCCGTAGCCGCGCGGCACGACCTGGTCGACCACGCCCATGCGCAGCAGTTCTTCGACCGGATAGACGCGGGCGTTGAGCATCATGCGTTCGGCCTGGACCGGGGTGACCCGGCGGGTCAGGAAGGTGTAGGCGCCCATGCCCGGGAACAGGTCGAACAGCACCTCCGGGAAGCCCATGCCGGTGCCGGCCTCGGCGATGATGGTGTGGCAGCACAGCGCGGCCTCGAAGCCGCCGCCGAGCGCATCGCCCTGGATCACCGCGATGCTGTGGACCCGGTCTTCGTGCAGCTGATAAAGATTGAAGGCGACTTCGATGCACAGGCATGCGTACTCGAGCAGACGCTCGCGATTGCCGCTGCGGATCATGCGCGAGAACAGCGCCAGGTCGCCGCCCAGGTTGAACACGTCGGCGTCGGAGGCGAGCACGAAATGGCGGATGCCGGCGCGCGGATCGCAATCGGAAGCCAGTTCGCGGCGAATGCGTTCCTGCGCGCGCTTCATGTCGTGGAGCAAGTGCTCGGAGAAGCAAGGCGAGTAGGGCGCGTCCTGTCCATGGACGTGATTGGCGGGCTGGGCGTGCATATAGCCCCAGTCGGTACCGCTGGCCGGGTCGGCGACATGGCGGAAGAGGGCGGGGACGTTCGCGATTGGCAGACGGGCGGACATGGACATGGCGGAACTCCTAGAGGACGGGTGGCGGGCCGGGATACCCGCGTTTCGATGCTACACCTCGCCCAGGCATCGTTCAGACAAGGTTCGGTCTTCGTCCTGGCGCATTCATTTCCGGCACAAAACCGGGGCTGAACCCCGGCCCGATTGCGGGCTCGGGCCGGCTCCGGACGGACACGAAAAAGGCCCCTCGGGGAGGGGCCTTTCGGGGTCGGCGCCAGGGGGGGCCGGCTCGTGCCGCGGAGCTTACTTGGGCGCGTCGCGCAGTTCCCGGCGCAGGATCTTGCCGACGTTGGTCTTGGGCAGCTCGGTGCGGAACTCGACGAACTTGGGATGCTTGTAGCCGGTCAGGTTGATCCGGGCATGCGCCTTGACGTCTTCGGCGGTCAGCGCCTGGTCCTTCTTGACGATCACCACCTTGACCGCTTCGCCGGACTTGTCGTCGGGCACGCCGACCGCGGCCACTTCGAGCACGCCCGGCATCATCGCGATCACGTCCTCGATCTCGTTCGGATACACGTTGAAGCCCGACACCAGGATCATGTCCTTCTTGCGGTCGACGATGTAGAAGAAACCCTGCTCGTCCATGCGCGCCATGTCGCCGGTGTGCAGCCAGCCCTCGTCGTCGATGACGTTGGCGGTTTCCTCCGGACGTTGCCAATAGCCCTTCATGACCTGCGGGCCCTTGATGCACAGCTCGCCGACTTCGCCCATGCCGAGCTTATGGTTGTTCTCGTCCTTGATGCAGGCGTCCGTCGAGGAGATCGGCAGGCCGATCGAGCCGTTGTACTCGGCCAGGTCCATCGGATTGATGCAGGCCGCCGGCGAGGTCTCGGTGAGGCCGTAGGCTTCGACCAGGGTGATGCCGGTAACTTGCTTCCAGCGATCGGCGACCGCGCGCTGCACGGCCATGCCGCCGCCGAGGGTCAGGTGCAGATGCGAGAAATCGACTTCGTCGAAACCCGGCGTGTTGAGCAGGCCGTTGAACAAGGTGTTGACGCCGGTGATCGCGGTGAACGGCGTTTTCTTCAGTTCCTTGACGAAGGCCGGCATGTCGCGCGGATTGGTGATCATGTGGTTGAGGCCGCCGAACTTCATGAAGACCAGTCCGTTCGCCGTCAACGCGAAGATGTGGTATAGCGGCAGCGCGGTGATGATGATCTCGTGGCCGGGCTTGGCGTTGGCGCCGACCCAGGCCGCGGCCTGCTGCATGTTGGCGACCAGGTTGCGATGGGTCAGCATCGCGCCCTTGGCCACGCCGGTGGTGCCGCCGGTGTACTGCAGGAAGGCGATGTCGTCCGGCGAGATCTCGATCTGCGGCAGCTTGTGCATCTGCCCGAGGGTAAGGGTGTCGCGGAAACGCACCGCGCCGGGGATGTCGTAGTCCGGCACCATCTTCTTGACGTACTTCAGCACGAAGTTCATCACCGGGCCCTTGAGCCCGCCGATCATGTCGCCCAGGCCGGTGCTGATGACCTGCTTGACCTGGGTTTGGCCGACCACGTCCTGCACGGTCTTGCCGAAGTTGTCGAGCACGAAGATCACCGCCGCGCCGGAGTCGTCGAGCTGATGCTTGAGCTCGCGCGCGGTGTACATCGGATTGGTGTTGACCACGGTCAGGCCGGCGCGCAACACGCCGAAGGTCGCGATCGGATACTGCAGGCAGTTAGGCATCATGATCGCGACGCGATCGCCCTTCTTGAGCTTGAGCTCGCCGAGCAGATACGCGGCGAACTGCGCGCTGAGCCGGTCGATGTCGCCGTAGGTCAGTACCTTGCCGAAATTGGAGAAGGCGGGACGGTCGCGATAATTTTCGATGGCGTTTTCCAGCACCGACACGATGGACGGAAACTCGTCCACGTCGATCTGTGCCGGCACGCCTTCAGGATACTGAGCAAGCCACGGTCGTTCGAAACTCATCGCGATCCCCTCTCTAATCGCTCGTCGATTCTGGCCGCCGGCCCGCTGTGTGCGCTGCCGTACGGTATTTTCTCGATTGGAGCATAGGCTCTACTGACTGGCAAGGCGATGCCGCGAAGGGCGGTGCGGACATTGTCCGAGGCGTAGCGGACCTGTCAGGATGGCGCTCCGAGGGGGCGCGCGAACGGTCGTGCGAAGCGGTCGCCGCCGCCGGCGGCGCAGGGACCGCGGCAAGGGGACGGCGGTAAAGGGAGGCTTCCGGTGAATAGTGCGAACAGTCGCGACAATGGGATCGCCGTGCGACAAGAATCGGGCCTTGGGCCGCCATGGCGCCGGTTCGTCTTGGCGGCGGTCCTGGCGCTGTTGTCGACGGCCTGCGGCCGCGACCCGCCCGAGCAGCGCCTGCGCGATTCGGTGACGCAATTCCAGGCCGCGGTCGAGCAACGCGACGCGCCGGCCCTGCAGGAGTGGCTGGCGGCCGATTTCGTCGGCCCCGAGGGACTGGACCGCGAAGGCGCGCGCCGGCTCGCGGTCGGCAGTTTCCTGCGCTACCGGCAACTGGGCGTGACGGTCGGCCCGCTCGATATCGCCATGCAGCCCGACCACGCGACCGTACGTTTCACCGCGGCATTGACCGGCGGTTCCGGCCGGCCCCTGCCCGAGGCGGCTCGGCTGTACGAAGTGGAGACCGGCTGGCGCGAGGAAGACGGCGACTGGCGCATGACCTCGGCGCGCTGGAGCGCGAAGCTGTAGTCCGAGAGCGTTCCGCGGCGCCGGGGCGATGCCCCGGAAAGCGCAAGCAGGACCCCGGATACGACGAGAGCGGCCGAAGCCGCTCTCGCAGGTGTGGCGGTGGCCGTGAGGCCGCAGGTTCTTCGTTCTTGCCGGCGCCGATCAAGCCGCCTTGCGCGCAGCGAGTTGGCGCAGGACGTAATGCAGGATGCCGCCGTGGCGAAAGTATTCGACTTCCTTCGGCGTCAGCAGCAGCACCTTGACCTCGATCGTCTTGTGGCTGCCGTCGGCTTTCTTGGCGACGAGGGTGGCGGTCTTGGCCGCGCCGTCGTCGAGACCGATCACGTCGATCACTTCCGAACCGTCCAGGCCGTGGCTCTGCGCGTTTTCGCCGTCCTTGAACTGCAGCGGCAGCACGCCCATGCCGACCAGGTTGGAGCGGTGGATGCGCTCGAAGCTCTCGGCCACGACCGCCTTCACCCCGAGCAGGTTGGTGCCCTTGGCGGCCCAGTCGCGCGAGGAACCGGTGCCGTATTCCTTGCCGGCGAACACCACCAACGGCACGCCGTCGGCCTTGTACTTCATCGCCGCGTCGTAGATCGCCAGCTTCTCGCCCTGTGACGGCTGGCCTGCGCCGCCGTCCTTGCCGAAGTACAGGGTGTTGCCGCCTTCTTCGCCGCCGAACATCAGGTTCTTGATGCGGATGTTGGCGAAGGTGCCGCGTACCATCACGTCGTCGTTGCCGCGGCGCGAGCCATAGCTGTTGAAGTCGGCCGGCTGCACGCCGCGCGAGATCAGGAAACGGCCGGCGGGCGAGTCTTTCTTGATGTTGCCGGCGGGCGAGATGTGGTCGGTGGTGATCGAGTCGCCGAACAGGCCCATCACGCGCGCGCCGCGGACGTCGTCGATGCTGCCGACCTGCATGGTCATGCCGTCGAAGTAAGGCGGGTTCTTGATGTAGGTCGAGCTTTCTTCCCACTGGAAGGACTCGCCGTCGGGCGAGGCGATCTGGTTCCAGCGGGTGTCGCCCTTGAACACGTCGGCGTAGTTCTGCGCGAACAGTTCCGGGCCGACGGTGGCGGCGATCATGTCGCCGATTTCCTTGTTGCTCGGCCAGATGTCGCGCAGGTACACGTCCTGGCCGTCGGCGCCCTTGCCGATCGGTTCCTTGGTCAGGTCGATGTTGACCGTGCCGGCGATCGCATAAGCCACGACCAGCGGCGGCGAGGCCAGGTAGTTGGCCTTCACTTCCGGATGCACGCGGCCTTCGAAGTTGCGGTTGCCCGAGAGCACCGAGGCCACCACCAGTTCGTTCTCGGCGATGCCCTTGGAGACTTCGTCCGGCAGCGGGCCGGAGTTGCCGATGCAGGTCGTGCAGCCGTAGCCGACCACGTAGAAGCCGAGTTTTTCCAGGTCGGCGAGCACGCCGGCCTTGCGCAGGTAATCGGTGACCACCAGCGAGCCCGGGCCGAGCGAGGTCTTGACCCAGGGCTTGGACTTCAGGCCCAGGCGCGCGGCGTTGCGCGCGAGCAGGCCGGCGCCGAGCATGACCGCCGGGTTGGAGGTGTTGGTGCAGGAGGTGATCGCGGCGATCACCACCGAGCCGTCGCACAGGTCGGCGTCCTGGTCGTGGATGCGGATCTTCGACACCGGCTTGGCGGCGAGGTGATCGGCCTGCGGCTGGGCGCCGCCTTCGCTCTTGAGCTCGTCGACGGCGCAGCCGACCTTGGGTTTGCGGTTGGCGATGAGCGGCCCGAGGTTCTCGCTGAAATTGGTGTGCACGTTTTCGAGCAGGACGCGGTCCTGCGGCCGCTTCGGGCCGGCCATCGACGGGCGCACTTCGCCGAGATCGAGTTCGAGCGTGGCCGAGTAGGTCGCATGCGGCTGGCCGGGTTCGTGCCACAGGCCCTGGGCCTTGGCATAGGCTTCGACCAGGGCGATCTGCTCTTCCGAGCGTCCGGACAGGCGCAGATAGGTCACCGCTTCGGCGTCGATCGGGAAGATGCCGCAGGTCGCGCCGTACTCGGGCGCCATGTTGGCGATGGTCGCGCGGTCGGCCAGCGGCAGGTGCTGCAGGCCGTCGCCGAAGAATTCGACGAACTTGCCTACCACGCCGTGCTTGCGCAGCATCTGGGTCACGGTCAGGACCAGGTCGGTCGCGGTCGCGCCTTCGGGCAACTGGCCGGTCAGCTTGAAGCCGACCACCTGCGGAATCAGCATCGAGGAGGGCTGGCCGAGCATCGCCGCCTCGGCTTCGATGCCGCCGACGCCCCAGCCGAGCACGCCGATGCCGTTGATCATCGTGGTGTGGCTGTCGGTGCCGAACACGGTGTCGGGGAAGGCCTGCAGCTCGCTGGCGCCGTCCAGGCCCTGGACCTCGCGGCCCATGACCACGCGGGCCAGGTTCTCCAGGTTGACCTGGTGGACGATGCCGGTGTTCGGCGGCACCACCTTGAAGTTCTCGAACGACTTCTGGCCCCAGCGCAGGAAGCTGTAGCGCTCCATGTTGCGCTGGAACTCGATCTTGCCGTTCAGGTCCAGCGCCTCGGGGCTGCCGAACACGTCGACCTGGACCGAGTGGTCGATGACCAGTTCGGAGGGGATCAGCGGGTTGATCTGGCGGGCGTTGCCGCCGAGCCGGCCGACCGCGTCGCGCATCGCCGCCAGGTCGACCACGCAGGGCACGCCGGTGAAGTCCTGCAGGACCACGCGCGCCGGCATGAAGGCGATCTCGGTGTCGGGCTCGCGGGTGGCGTCCCACTGCGCGACGGCCTCGATGTGGTCCTTGCCGACCGTGGCGCCGCCGTCTTCGTGGCGCAGCAGGTTCTCCAGCAGGATCTTCATCGAGTAGGGCAGGCGGCTGATGTCGTAGCGCTCGCCCAGGGCCGGCAGGCTGAAGTAGGTGTAGTCGCGGCCGTTGACGGAAAGTTTGCGGCGGGTCGAATAGGAGTCGGGCATGTCGGTGGAGCTCCTTTGGTACGGCTGGCGTGCCGCCGGGGCGGCACGGAGGCTGGCGCGCCTGGAGGATGGGCGCGGTGGCTGGCGATGGCGCCGATTATCGCTTTATCGGGTTCAGGAAGCGTGCAGACCATGGTCGCAAGCGCGCTACAGCGTTCCACCCCAAGCGTATGGATGGATCGCGCAAAGCCTTGCGCGGCGGGGGGCCGGCACACCCGCCGCGTTGCCGCGAAAGCCCTTTGAAGGCAAAATACGCGGTCGAGGCCGTGCCCTTCGCGGGCGCCCGCGGCCTTGCCTCCCAGCAACTCGCCACCAGCATCTCGCCACGTTGAATCCGATCGCGCCGGTCGCGGCGGCGGACCCACGCAGCCAGTGCCACGTCTTTACCGCTTCACTCCGACGGGAATCTCCATGCTCTCCAGCTATCGCCAACACGTTGCCGAGCGCGCCGCGCTGGGCATTCCGCCGCTGCCCCTGACCGCCCAGCAGACCGCCGAGGTCATCGAGTTGCTGAAAGCGCCGCCGGCGGGCGAGGAGGAGTTCCTGCTCGATCTGATCACCCAGCGCGTGCCGGCCGGCGTCGACGACGCTGCCAAGGTCAAGGCCTCGTATCTCGCCGCGGTCGCCTTCGGCACCGAGAAGAACGTGCTGATCAGCCGCGAACGCGCGACCGAACTGCTCGGCACCATGCTCGGCGGCTACAACATCCACCCGCTGGTCGAGCTGCTCGACGACGCCCAGGTCGGCACCATCGCCGCCGAAGCGTTGAAGAAGACCCTGCTGATGTTCGACGCCTTCCACGACGTCCAGGACAAGGCCGAGGCCGGCAACGCCAACGCCAAGTCGGTGCTGCAGAGCTGGGCCGACGCGGAATGGTTCACCAGCCGTCCGGAAGTGCCGGAAAGCCTGACCATCACCGTGTTCAAGGTGACCGGCGAGACCAACACCGACGACCTGTCGCCGGCGCCCGACGCGACCACGCGCCCGGACATCCCGATGCACGCCCTGGCGATGCTCAAGAACGCCCGCGACGGCATCGTGCCGGAAGAAGACGGCAAGCGCGGCCCGATCGCCTTCATCGAATCGCTGAAGGACAAAGGCCATCTGGTCGCCTACGTCGGCGACGTCGTCGGTACCGGTTCGAGCCGCAAGTCGGCGACCAACTCGGTGCTGTGGTTCACCGGTGAAGACATCCCCTTCATCCCGAACAAGCGCTTCGGCGGCGTGTGCCTGGGTTCGAAGATCGCGCCGATCTTCTACAACACCATGGAAGACGCCGGCGCGCTGCCGATCGAACTCGACGTGTCGCAGATGAACATGGGCGACGTGGTCGAACTGCGTCCCTATGACGGCAAGGCCATCAAGGACGGCCAGGTCATCGCCGAATTCGCGCTCAAGTCCGACGTGCTGCTCGACGAAGTGCGCGCCGGCGGCCGCATCCCGCTGATCGTCGGCCGCGGCCTCACCGCCAAGGCGCGCGAAGCGCTGGGCCTGCCCGCGTCGACCCTGTTCCGCCTGCCGCAGAACCCGGCCGACACCGGCAAGGGCTATTCGCTGGCGCAGAAGATGGTCGGCCGCGCCTGCGGCCTGCCGGAAGGCGAGGGCGTGCGTCCGGGCACCTATTGCGAGCCGAAGATGACCTCGGTGGGTTCGCAGGACACCACCGGCCCGATGACCCGCGACGAGCTCAAGGACCTGGCCTGCCTCGGCTTCTCGGCCGACCTGGTGATGCAGTCGTTCTGCCACACCGCGGCCTATCCGAAGCCGGTCGACGTCAAGACCCACCACACCCTGCCGGAGTTCATCTCCAACCGCGGCGGCATCTCGCTGCGCCCGGGCGACGGCGTGATCCACAGCTGGCTCAACCGCATGCTGATGCCCGACACCGTCGGCACCGGCGGCGACTCGCACACCCGCTTCCCGGTCGGCATCTCGTTCCCGGCCGGCTCCGGCCTGGTCGCGTTCGCCGCGGCCACCGGCGTCATGCCGCTGGACATGCCCGAATCGGTACTGGTGCGCTTCAAAGGCGAAATGCAGCCCGGCGTGACCCTGCGCGACCTGGTCAACGCGATTCCGCTGGCCGCGATCAAGTCCGGCTTGCTGACCGTCGCCAAGCAGGGCAAGAAGAACATCTTCTCCGGCCGCATCCTCGAGATCGAAGGCCTGCCGCAGCTGAAGGTCGAGCAGGCGTTCGAGCTGTCCGACGCGTCGGCCGAACGTTCGGCCGCCGGCTGCACGGTCAAGCTCGACAAGGAACCGATCATCGAATACCTCACCAGCAACATCACGCTGTTGAAGTGGATGATCGCCGAGGGCTACGCCGATCCGCGTTCGCTCGCCCGCCGCATCAAGGCGATGGAAGGCTGGCTGGCCAGTCCGCAGTTGCTGGAAGGCGATGCCGATGCCGACTACGCCGCGGTGATCGAGATCGATCTGAACCAGATCGTCGAGCCGATCGTGGCGTGCCCGAACGATCCCGACGACGTCAAGACCCTGTCGGACGTCGCCGGCGCGGTCATCGACGAAGTCTTCATCGGTTCGTGCATGACGAATATTGGTCATTTCCGGGCTGCCGCGAAGCTGCTCGAAGGCAAGCGCGACATCCCGACCCGCCTGTGGGTCGCGCCGCCGACCAAGATGGACGCGTCCGAGCTGACCAAGGAAGGCCATTACGGCACCTTCGGCACCGCCGGCGCGCGCATGGAAATGCCGGGCTGCTCGCTGTGCATGGGCAACCAGGCGCAGGCCCGCGAAGGCGCGACCGTGTTCTCGACCAGCACCCGCAACTTCCCGAACCGTCTTGGCCGCAACACTAACGTCTACCTGGGTTCGGCGGAGCTCGCGGCGATCTGTTCGCGCCTGGGCCGCATCCCGACCCGCGAGGAGTACATGGCGGACGTCGGCGTGCTTAAGGCCGACGGCGACAAGATCTACCGCTACATGAACTTCGATCAGATCGAAGACTACAAGACGGTCGCCGACACGGTGGTCGCGGCCTGATCGCCAAGCGGTAACGCACGACGAAAAACCCCGGCCTCGGCCGGGGTTTTTTATTGGGTGCGGTTAGCGCTATCCGACCCGCATGCCGCGTATCCGCCTATGCAGGAGCGGCGCAAGCCGCGACAGACGAAGCGACGCCACTCACCCGCAGAACGCGGCAAACGGAACGCGGTCGCGGCTCGCGCCGCTCCTACCCGGGAGGTTCCGCCCCAACGAAGCCGCGTGACCAAAGGGTAGGAGCGGCGCAAGCCGCGACAGGCGAAGCGACGTCAGCTACCCGCAGAACGCGGCAACCGGAACGAGGTCGCGGCTCGCGCCGCTCCTACATGGGAAGTTCCGCCACAACGGCACCGCGCCACCAAAGGGTAGGAGCGGCGCAAGCCGCGATAGGCGAAGCGGCATCACCACACGCACGACACGGCAACCGGAACGAGGTCGCGGCTCGCGCCGCTCCTACATGGGAAGTTCCGCCACAACGGCACCGCGCCACCAAAGGGTAGGAGCGGCGCAAGCCGCGATAGGCGAAGCGGCATCACCACACGCACGACACGGCAACCGGAACGAGGTCGCGGCTTACGCGGCTCCTGCCGGGAAGGTTCCGCCGCAGGAGACCCGCCCTCAGCCCAAACGCGCCTCGATCGCATCGACCATGGCGCGGCGGCGCAGCAGGAAATCCCAATAGCTGCCGCCGAGCTGGCGCCATAGCACCGCCGAGCGCACCGCGGCCAGCAAGGCGGCGCGGACTTCGGCGACCACGCCGGGTTGGCCCAGGTAATGCGGGTTGCCTTGGACCAGCACCCGCGGGCGCAGGTGGCTCAAGGTCTCGGCGTACAGGCTGCCGAGGGCGGCGATCACATCGGGGTGGCTGCTGCCGAGGCGGCCGGCGGCGGTGGCCTGGCCGTGGATGCCGCGCAGGACCTTCTCGGTCATGGCGGCGTCGCGGACGAAGCGGCGCTCCAGTTGCAGCACGGCCAGGGCCAGGCGCGGCAGGTGCTCGTCGTTGGCGCGGTTGACGAAATAGTCCTGCAGCAGCACCAGGCCCGGTCGCAGGTTCGCCAAGCCGCCGTAGACGGCCGCCGGGGTCGAGGCGTCGATGCGGAACACCGAGTCCAGGGCGGTGTCGAGCACGGAGGCGTTGGCCTGGCCGGTGTCGGCGATGCGCCGCACCTGGCCCAAGGCCTGGGCCAGGCCGGCGAGTGCGAGTACGCGTTCGGAGAGGTCGGCCATTACGTAGTGGGTTCCTTGGGGGGCAGGGGGGCGGCGCAATCGGGCGCGTCGGTGGCGGCGATCACCGCGCCACCCAGGCAGACCTCGCCGTCGTACAGCACCAGCGACTGGCCGGGCGTGACCGCGCGCTGGGATTGGGCGAAACGGACTTCCACGCTGCCGTCCTCGCGCACCGAGACTTCGCAGTCCTGGTCGGGTTGGCGGTAACGGGTCTGGGCGCTGCAGACGAAGCGGGCGGCCGGCGGCTGGCCGGCGATCCAATGGGCGGCTTCCGACCACAGGGTCTGCGAATGCAGCCAGGGGCTGTCGCTGCCCTGGTCGACGTACAGCACGTTGCTCGCGACGTCCTTGCCGACCACATACCACGGCGCCGGCTCGAAGCCGCGCACGCCGCCGATATTGAGGCCCTCGCGCTGGCCGAGGGTGAAATAGAACACGCCCGGATGGCGGCCGACGACCTGGCCGGCCGGGGTGCGGATCTCGCCTTCGCGCGCCGGCAGGTAGCGCGCCAGGAACTCGCGGAAATCGCGTTCGCCGATGAAGCAGATGCCGGTCGAATCCTTCTTGGCGGCGGTCGGCAACTGGGCCGCGCGCGCCATCTCGCGCACGTCGCGCTTGAGCAGGTCGCCGAGCGGGAAACGCGTCGCCGACAGCTGCGCCTGGCCGAGCTGGTGGAGGAAGTAGCTCTGGTCCTTGCTGCGGTCGAGCGCCCGCAGCAGGCGGAACTCGGCCCCGGCCTTATCGACGCGGGCGTAATGGCCGGTCGCGATGAACTCCGCGCCGAGTTCGCGGGCGGCGTCGAGGAAATGCTTGAACTTGATCTCGCGGTTGCACAGCACGTCCGGGTTCGGGGTGCGGCCGGCGGCGTATTCGGCGAGGAAGTGCTCGAACACCCCGGCCCAGTACTCGCCGGAGAAATCGCGGAAATGGATCGGCAGGCCGAGCCGACCGGACACCGCGACCGCGTCGCGGCGGTCGTCCTCGGCGCGGCAGTCGCCGCTGCCGTCGTCGGCCCAGTTCTGCATGAAGAGGCCGGCGATCGACTCGCCGGCGTCGCGCAGGCGCAGCGCGGCGACCGAGGAATCGACCCCGCCCGACATGCCCACGATGGTGCGTACCGATACGGCCATGAGGATCAGACCGGGTCGGGCGAGACCATTTGCTGCAGCAGATCCAGCGAATGGCGGCGCCCACCGAGATAGTCGGCGACCACCCGCCAGACCAGCGGGCTGCGGTGCTCGGGCGAGCGCGCCTGCAGCTCGGCCGGGCTCATCCACAGGGCCTGGACGATGCCTTCGTCGAGGCGCCGGCTCGGGTCGTGGCGGACCGGTTCGGCGGCGAAGGCGAAGCGCAGGTAGTGGCGGCCGCCGGCGCCGTCCTCCTGCAGCGGCGCCTTCCACTGGTAGGCGCCGACGAAGGCGGTCAGGCGCACGTCCCAGCCGGTCTCCTCGCGGGTCTCGCGCAGGGCCGCGTCGATCAGGCTCTCGTCCGGCTCCAGATGCCCGGCCGGCTGGTTGATCACCAGGCGCCCGCCGACCGATTCCTCGACCATCAGCAGGCGGCCGCCGTCGACCACGATGGTGGCGACGGTCACATCGGGTTGCCAGAATCGGCCTTCGCGGTAGCTCACGTCAGAATTCGTCCTGGCCGGGGGTGAGTTGCGATTCCATCTCGTCGGCCGCGCGGACCACATAGTCGATCGCATCGTCGAGGTCTTCCTGGCTCGCGTCGGCGTCCAGTTTGACCACGAACACGGCCACCGAGTCCTGTTTGACCCAACCGCCCATCTTGCTGAGCTGGCTGTCCTCGAGCAGGCGGTTGGCGACCTCGGCCGGGAAGTCCTTGTCCGAGGTGCGATAGCCCGGCGACCAGACCTCGCGGACCTGCAGCTTGCCGTAGCGCTCGGTGTGCGAGATGACGTAGGCCATCTGGCTGCGGTCCTCGTCGAGGCCGAAGGTCAGGGTGTAGTCGCCGTCCTTGTCGACCTCGTACTTGTAGCCCAGGGCATCGAGTTGCTTGCCGATGCGCGGGTCGGCGGTCTTGGCCGGGGCCGGCTCGGCCTTGGCCGGGGCGCTCTTGAGCGAGGCGGCGTCCGCCTTCGTCGTCGGCGCGGCCGTCGCCAGGACGGGCAGCAGCGAGAACAGCAGGGCAGGCAGGTAACGGGGCAGACGCATGAGGGTCCTTGAATTTCGCGGCGCCGGCGCAACCTTGACCGGCGGCTCCGACCAAGATGGCGGCGCTGCGGCATTTTGCAATGCGGCCGGGCATGCGTCCATGTCGCACGGCGGCCGCATCCACGGCGGGACAGGGCAGGGGTTTATAATCGCGCAATGGCAAAACAGACCGAACAAGAACACAGTCATGGCGTATTGGTGGAAACCGGCAAGCCCGAAGTCGCGCGGCCGCCGCTGTATTCCGTACTCCTGCTAAACGACGACTACACCCCGATGGACTTCGTGGTCGAGGTCCTGATGCGGTTTTTCCCGATGAACGTCGAAAAAGCCACCCAGATCATGCTCCACGTCCATACCCGCGGCCGCGGCGTATGCGGCGTCTTCACACGCGAGGTCGCCGAGTCCAAGGTTGCGCAGGTGAACGAATTTTCAAGACTTCACCAACACCCCTTGCTGTGCACGATGGAAAAGGCCTAAAAGGTAGTTGTCGCACCCGCTGGGGCGGGGCATGGAAAAGCCGGCGAGCGCCCCCACGTAGCGTGCATACGTTCTGGAGGCTCCGCCCCATGTTCAGCAAGGATCTCGAATACAGCATCGGCCAGTGCTACAAGCGCGCCCGCGAGGCGCGCCACGAGTACATGACGGTCGAACACCTGCTGCTCGCACTACTCGACAACCCGTCCGCCGAGGCCGTCCTCAAGGCGACCAACGCCGACTTCGCGCGTCTGCGCAGCGACCTCGAACAGGCCATCGCGACCTCGGTCCAGGTGCTGCCCGACGACGTCGACCGCGATACCCAGCCCACTTTGGGTTTCCAGCGTGTGCTACAGCGCGCTGTCTATCACGTGCAGTCTTCCGGCAAAAAGGAGGTCACCGGCGCCAACGTGCTGGTCGCCATCTTCGGCGAGAAGGATTCGCACGCGGTCTACTTCCTCAATCAGCAGGACGTGGCCCGCCTCGACGTGGTCAATTACCTGTCGCACGGCATCGTCAAGCACAACGCCGAAGATAGCCACGGCCATCACGAGGAAAGCGAATCCAAGCCGGCCGAAGGCCCGGAGAGCGAAGGCAAGTCCGACGCCCTGGCCGAGTTCGCCAGCAACCTCAACCAACTGGCCCGCGAGGGCAAGATCGACCCGCTGGTCGGCCGCGGCGACGAGGTCGAACGCACCATCCAGGTACTGTGCCGCCGGCGCAAGAACAATCCGCTCTACGTCGGCGAGGCCGGCGTCGGCAAGACCGCGATCGCCGAAGGCCTGGCCAAGCGCATCGTCGACGGCGACGTGCCGGAAGTGCTGCGCAACGCCACCATCTTCGCCCTCGACCTCGGCGCCCTGGTCGCCGGCACCAAGTACCGCGGCGACTTCGAGAAGCGCCTCAAGGCGGTGCTGGCCCAGCTCAAGAAGCAGCCCGAGGCGATCCTGTTCGTCGATGAGATCCACACCATCATCGGCGCGGGTTCGGCCAGCGGCGGCACCATGGACGCCAGCAACCTGATCAAACCGGCCCTGTCCTCGGGCGAGCTGCGCTGCATCGGTTCGACCACGTTCCAGGAATACCGCGGCATCTTCGAGAAGGACCGCGCGTTGGCGCGGCGCTTCCAGAAGATCGACATCGTCGAGCCGACCGTCGGCGAGACCTACGAGATCCTGCAGGGCCTCAAGCCCAAGTACGAATCGCACCACGGCGTGACCTACGCCGACGAAGCCTTGCAGGCCGCGGTCGACCTGTCGGTCAAGCACATCGGCGACCGTCTGTTGCCGGACAAGGCCATCGACGTGATCGACGAGGCCGGTGCGCGCCAGAGGCTGCTGCCGGAGAGCGTGCGCAAGCAGCTGATCGACATCGAAGAGATCGAGATGATCGTGGCCAAGATGGCGCGCATCCCGACCAAGCAGGTCTCGGCCAGCGACAAGGACGTGCTGCGCAACCTCGAGCGCAACCTCAAGATGGTCATCTTCGGCCAGGACGCGGCGATCGAGACCCTGGCCTCGGCGATCAAGCTGGCGCGCTCGGGGCTGGGCAACCCGGACAAGCCGATCGGCAACTTCCTGTTCGCCGGCCCGACCGGCGTCGGCAAGACCGAGGTCACCAAGCAGCTCGCGTTGCAGCTCGGCATCGAGCTGGTCCGCTTCGACATGTCCGAGTACATGGAGCCGCATTCGGTCAGCCGCCTGATCGGCGCGCCTCCGGGCTACGTCGGTTTCGACCAGGGCGGCCTGCTGACCGAGAAGATCGTCAAGACCCCGCACTGCGTGTTGCTGCTCGATGAGGTCGAAAAAGCGCATCCGGACATCTTCAACATCCTGTTGCAGGTCATGGACCGCGGCACCCTGACCGACACCAACGGTCGCGAGGCCAACTTCAAGAACGTGGTGCTGGTGATGACGACCAACGCCGGCGCGGCCCAGGCCTCGCGGCGCTCGATCGGCTTTACCAAGCAGGACCACTCGACCGATGCGATGGAAGTGATCCGCAAGGGCTTCAGCCCGGAATTCCGCAACCGCCTCGACGCGGTGGTGCAGTTCCAGGCGCTGGGCTTCGATCACATCCTGCGCGTGGTCGACAAGTTCCTGATCGAGCTGGAGGCGCAACTGCACGAGAAGAACGTGACCTTGACCGCGACGCCGACCGCACGCGACTGGCTGGCCCAGCACGGTTTCGACCCGCAGATGGGCGCGCGTCCGATGGCGCGTGTGATCCAGGACAAGATCAAGCGTCCGCTCGCCGACGAACTGTTGTTCGGCAAATTGGTCGGCGGCGGCCGGGTCACCATCGACGTGCGCGACGACGAGCTGATCGTCGATGCGCACGCCGAGCCGGAGCGCTTGTTGCCGGTCACGGTCTGATCGTCTCAGCGACGAGGTAACGAAAAAGGCGGCCTGCGGGCCGCCTTCTCGTTTCCGCCCGATGCGGGGCGTCGATCAACGCGCGCGGCGATAACCCTTGAACGCGGTCTCGTCGATCTTTTCGACCGATTCGATGTCGCAGAAATCGCGCTGAGTCTTGACCCGGGTGCCGCTCGGGCAGATGCGGCCCTTGGTCTTCTCGGCGCTGACCACGAGCTTCGGGGTGAAGCTGAGGTCGTAGCAACCCTTGCGTACGTTCAATCGGTAGTAATTGTCGGCATCCTTGACCAGGACGGCCTTCTCTCCGACACGCGACAACTGGGCCTCGGCGCTGAGATCGACGCAGGCGTCGATCGGATCCGCGAACGCGACACTCGCGGAAAGACAGAGCAGGGTGGCCAGAGCGGTCCTTGATAGCGGCAACATGGGGGCGTCCTATTGAGCGAGCTCGGATTGAGCTGAGGCAACGTTAGTCGCGTCGCGCCGCATGCGAATCTGGAAGAAGTCGTTGTGACCTTCGTCACGGCATGACGTTTGGCATAAACCGTTTCGCCGCTTTGTGCATCTACAGAGGGTTGTGGTTTCTTTCTGCGCCCGTGCGCGGCAACGGCGATGACGAGATCTGCGTGGGCTGCGCGGGCTTGCGCCGTGCCCGGCCGCATCGCAGGGGACGCAGCCGAGCGCGTCGCGTTCTGTGAGGCGGCGACGCGCAATTGTCGCAGTGCAGCTCGATCGGCGCGCGCAGCCGATGCTAGCGTCGGCATGCCGCATCGGCAGGTTGCAGTACACGCACGTCGTCGCGTCGTCCGTCACCGCAGTTGCCCGGGATTCGCAGCAAACGCCCATGGACGGCGAGCGCCGACGAGGTCTTTCGTCGACTCAAGGAAGGAGTGTCCGTATGAAGTTTCGCAAGTTCGCGCTCGCGGCCGTCGCCGCTGTGGTCTTCTGCTCTTCGGCCGTCGCCGGCGTCTGGCCGGGGCCGTGTCAGGTCTGCCGCAACGCTTACCAGGCCTGCCAGCTCGATCCCGCCGCCGAGTGCGAATCCGAATTCAGCCGTTGCCTGATCCAGGCCGGCTGTCCGCTGGAATAGTCGGTCCGCTGTTCGTCTTTGCCACACGCCGGCCGCAGCGGCAGCGATCGCCATGCCCGCGAGGCTGCGAGCCGGCGCCAAGACCGTCGTTTCATCCCACCCAAGGAAAGGAGTTCACCCATGAAACTGCGTGGTTTTTCGCTGGCCGCGATGGCCGCCTTCGCGTTCGCCAGCGCCGCATCGCTGACCGCGACCGCGGCCGATCCCTGCGACGCCTGCTGGCGCACCTACAACAAGTGCATCGAGGTCGGCAGCGACCCGGGCTATTGCGAGTACAAGGTCACCGAGTGCCTGGCGCGCTACGGCTGCCCGGCGCCGCCGTTCTGAGTTCCGCCCGGCGGGGACGGCGGCCCGCTGACAGGCCAAGCGCTCGCCATGGGCGGAGCGCAGTGCAGGCCGCCACGGCCGCATGAGCGGCCTGGGGCGCCTGTGAGCCTGGCCGGCAAATCCGAGGCATGAAAAAGGCGGCTAACGCCGCCTTTTTTCAATAACTTACCGCAATTACTTCATGCGGTAGGTGATGCGACCCTTGGTGAGATCGTAGGGCGTCATTTCGACCTTGACCTTGTCGCCGGTCAGGATACGAATGTAGTTCTTGCGCATGCGACCCGAGATATGGGCAATGATCTCGTGCCCGTTTTCGAGACGCACGCGGAACATGGTGTTCGGAAGAGTTTCCGCCACCGTGCCCTCGAATTCGATCACGTCATCTTTTGCCATGTGTTTCCTAGGGAGTCGCGAGAAGCGGGCGTCGCGCGCCCGCGAAGCCGCACATTCTGCCACGCCGGCGGCTGGGTAGCAAAAATCCGTTAATCGCGCCGGCCGCTGGGACTGGAACCGGCCTCGCGGTCCGCCAGTCGCGAAGCCGGCCAATCGCCGAAGCGCTCGGTCCAGGGCCCGGCCGGCTCCGGCAGCGCGGTCAGAGCGGCGACCTCGGCCAGGAAGGCCGCGCGCGGCATCGACTCGGCGCCCAGGCTGAGCAGGTGCGGGTTCTCGACCTGGCCGTCGAGCAGCGGCCAGCCCCATTCGTGCAAACGTCTCGCCAGTGCCGCCAGTGCGACCTTGGAGCCGCCCGAGCGGGCACTGAACATGCTTTCTCCGAAGAACATGCGCCCGATCGCGACCCCGTAGATGCCGCCGGCCAGGCGCTTGCCGTCGTAGACCTCGACCGAATGGGCGTGGCCGAGCTCGTGCAGGCGCTGGTAGGCGGCGAGCATGTCCTCGGTGATCCAGGTGCCGTCCTGGTGCGGGCGGGGCGCCCGCGCGCAGGCGGCGATGACCTCGGCGAAGGCGGTGTCGGCGCGCACCGTCCAGTCGCACTGGCGCAGGCCGCGGCGGAATTTCGACGGCAAACGCACGCGGTCGGTGCGGAACACGGTGCGCGGGTCCGGGCACCACCACAGCAGCGGATAGCCTTCCGACGGCCATGGAAACACGCCGTGGCGGTAGGCATTGAGCAGCCGGCCCGGGCTCAGGTCGCCGCCCATCGCGAGCAGGCCGTCGGGCTGGCGCAGGGCGCGTTCGGGCGGCGGAAAGGGCGCGTCGGGGTCGGGCGAGAGCAGGATCGGCGGCTGGCTCATGGGCCCGGCTCCGTGGCGATCCCCTGAGTCTGCGCTTCGACCGCTTTGAACGGTGTGTGCAGGGCCAGGGTGCGCGCGTACTGCCGCACCGAGGCCGCCTCGTCGCGGCACCAGGGCCGCAGGGCGCCGCGGAAGCCGGGGTCGGCGATCCAGTGGCGGCTGCGCACGAAGCTCGGCAGGAAGCCGCGCGCGAGCTTGTGCTCGCCCTGGGCGCCGGGCTCGAAGCGGGTCAGGCCCTCGCGCAGGCAGTAATCGATGCCCTGGTAGTAACAGGTCTCGAAATGCAGCCCGGGCAGGCTGACCTCCGCGCCCCAGTAGCGGCCGTACAAGGTGTCGCCGCCGCGCAGGCACAGCGCCCCGGCGATCGCCTCGCCCTCGCGCTCGGCCAGGAAGATCACCAGCGACTGCGGCATGCTCCGCGCCAGATGGCGCAGGAAGTCCAGGGTCAGCGCCGGGTGGTTGCCGTATTCGGCGAAGGTGGTCAGGTAGAATCGGTGCATCGTCGCCAGGTCGGTGTCGCTGGCGTCGCTGCCTTCGACGATGCGGAAGCTCACCCCGGCGCGGGCGACCTTGGCGCGCTCCTGGCGAATGTTCTTGCGGTGCTTATGGTCGAACGCGGCCAGGAACTGGTCGAAATCCCGCCAGCGCCGGCCCTGCGCATCGGCGTCGTTGCGCCAGTGGTACTGCACATCGATGCGCTGCAGCCAGTCGCCGCCGCAGGCCTCGTGCTCGAACGCGGCCTCTTCGCCGGCCTCGTGGAAATTCAAGTGCGCCGACGACAGGCCCTGGCGCTCGCACAACTGCGCCATCGCCGACAGCAGCAACGGCCGCTGCGCATCGTCGCGCGCGAGCAGGCGCGGCCCGGTCACCGGCGAGTACGGCACGGCGGCCAGCCATTTCGGGAAGTAGTCGCGGCCGTGCTGGGCATAAGCGTGGGCCCAGGCGTGATCGAACACGAACTCGCCGTGCGAGTTCTGCTTGAGGTAGGCCGGCATGGCCGCGATCAGTTCGTCGCCGTCCCACACGCTCAGGTGGTGCGGGGCCCAGCCCCATTCCTCGCGCAGGCAGCCCTGTTGTTCGAGACCGGACAGGAAGGCATGGGCGACGAAGGGATTGCGGCCGTCGTGCAGCGCATTCCATTGCGCGGGCGCGACCTCGGACAGCGAGGCGAGCAGCCGGATCGACAGAGCATCGGTGCTTGCGGTCACGGGCGGTGCGAGTCGCTATCGAGGGGCCCGCGCTGCGAACGGAGCTGCGGGCGCGGAGGCCTTGCACGGGCGTCGAGGGGCGACGCCCGCAGGCGGGCGCCGGGTTCGCGGCCGATTCGCATCGATCCGCGAGGCCGCGGCATCAGGCGTCCTTGTCGAGGAACTTCTCGGCGTCGAGGGCGGCCATACAGCCGAAACCGGCCGAGGTGATGGCCTGGCGATAAACCTGGTCGGCGACGTCGCCGGCGGCGAACACGCCCGGCACCGAGGTCTGGGTGGCGTTGCCGTCGAGGCCGGTCTGGATCGTCAGGTAGCCGTTCTTCATCTCGAGCTGGCCTTCGAACAGGGTCGTGTTCGGGGTGTGGCCGATGGCGATGAAGAGGCCATGGATGGTCAGATCGCGGGTCGAACCGTCCTGCACCGACTTCACCCGCAGGCCGGTCACGCCGACGTCGTTGCCGAGCACTTCGTCGACGGTGTGGTGCCACACCGGTTCGATCTTGCCGGCCTGGATCTTGGCCTGCAGCTTGTCCTGCATGATCTTCTCGGCGCGCAGGGTGTCGCGGCGATGCACCAGGTAGACCTTGCGCGCGATGTTGGACAGATACAGCGCTTCCTCGACCGCGGTGTTGCCGCCGCCGATCACCGCCACGTCCTGGTCCTTGTAGAAGAAACCGTCGCAGGTCGCGCAGGCCGACACGCCGCGGCCCTTGAAGGCGTCTTCCGACGGCAGGCCGAGGTACTTGGCGGTCGCGCCGGTGGCGATGATCAGGGCATCGGCGGTGTAGTCGCCGTTGTCGCCCTTGAGCCGGAACGGACGCTTGGACAGATCGGCGGTGTGGATGTGATCGAACACGACTTCGGTATCGAAGCGTTCAGCGTGCGCCTGCATGCGCGTCATCAGATCCGGGCCCATCAGGCCGTGCGCGTCGCCGGGCCAGTTGTCGACTTCGGTCGTGGTCATGAGCTGACCGCCCATTTGCAGGCCCGTGATCACCAGCGGCTTCAGGTTCGCGCGAGCGGCGTAGACGGCGGCAGTCCAGCCGGCGGGGCCGGAACCGAGAATGACGACACGGGAGTGCTTGGAAGGGGTCATGTATATAATCGCGGCAGTTGGGAGCGCGCTCTGCGCAGAATGAAACTCGACATTCCAGCCATACGCCGGCGTGTTGAAGTTTCAGGAGCAGGGCATAGCTTGGAGGCGGCGTCCCGGCAAAACAAGGCGTGTCGTACGGACGCAACGTTGCGTGCCACCAGTCTCATCTTGCTGGCCACCATGGCGCCCTATCTAATCGCACACCGGAATAGCCACGAACACTTGCGTCAGCCCCACGTACCACCGCAACCGTTCCGACACCACACGACAACTTAGACAATCAGGCTTGGGGCGCCGCGCATGCGGCGTTTTTTCTGGGCCGCACTGGAGACAGCAATGCGTATCGGCGTACCGAAGGAAACCAAGACCCTCGAAGGGCGCGTCGCGCTCGTTCCCGCCGCGGCGGGCGATCTGGTCAAGCGCGGCCACGAGGTCTGGCTGGAACAGGACGCGGGCATCAAGAGCGGGTTCAAGGACGCCGACTACACCCGCCTGGGCGTGAAGATCGCCCCGGACGCGGCGGCGCTGTACGAAAAGGGCGAACTGATCGTCAAGGTCAAGGAGCCGATCGCCGGCGACCTGCAGCATCTGCGCAAGGATCACCTGCTGTTCTGCTACCTGCACCTGGCCGCCGAGCCGGTGCTGACCAAGCAACTGCTCGACATCGGCCTGACCGGCATCGCCTTCGAGACCGTCGAGCTGCCCAACGGCGACCTGCCGCTGCTGGCGCCGATGTCGATCATCGCCGGCAAGATCGGCGTCCAGGTCGGTACCCACCTGCTGCACCAGCCCATGAGCGGCAAGGGCAAGCTGCTCGGCGGCCTGCCGTCGACCGAGCGCGGCAAGGTGGTGGTGTTCGGCGCCGGCCAGGCCGGCGGCGCGTCGGCGGCGCTGGCCGCGGCCGGCGGCTCCAACGTCACCGTGTTCGAAATGCGCCAGGACCGCATGGACCAGATGATGCGCCTGGGCAACAACGTCACCGCGTTGTTCCCCTATGTCGACGTGGTCGCCCGCGAAGTGGCCTCGGCCGACCTGGTGATCGGCGCGGTGCTGGTGACCGGCGCGCGCGCGCCGCACGTGCTGACCCGCGAAATGCTCAAGGGCATGGAAGACGGCAGCGTGGTGGTCGACATCTCGATCGATCAGGGCGGCTGCTTCGAGACCTCGCGTCCGACCACCTGGAAGGAGCCGACCTACGTCGAAGAGGGCGTGACCCACTTCTGCGTGACCAACATGCCGGGCGCCGTGCCGCAGACCTCCTCGCAGGCGATCTGCGCGGCGATCCTGCCGTGGGTCAACAAGCTGGCCGCCGGCGACGAGTGGCGCAACAACCCGGCGCTGGTGCGCGGCATCAACGTCGAGGCCGGCAAGCTGATCCATCCGGCCCTGCAGGGCATGAAGCTGTAAGCGAAACCACGGCCGGGACCGGCCGGCCAGGCGGGGCGACGCGATCGCGCTCGCCGGGTCCGGACGGTTTGCGCTGGAGGAGCGGGGCGGTAAGGTGGGGCGGTGGCCGATCTCGGTGCTACCGTCGCGCCGGCCGCCCCGTTTCTCGTAAGGGGCGCCGGATTCGCGCCGTCCCACGGAGATGCCGCGGCGATGTCGCGGGGATGGGCGGGGCGGCGCTTGGGCGGGCCGCCAGCCTGTTTCTTTCCACTTCGCGCGATTCGGCTGTATATTCAACAACTAACAGTATCAACCTAAGGCAGCACATCACGGTGGCGCAAGCTCCCACAGCCAGTCGCAAGAAGGCCAAGCCAACCGAAGCGGTGAAAACCCCGCCGTCGCCGAAGCGACAGCGCCTCATGCGCGACATCTCGCTGATCGTGATCGCGCCGCTGCTGCTGTATCTGCTGGCGAGCCTGGTGACGTTTTCGCCGGCCGATCCGGGTTGGTCGCATTCGGGCTCGATCACCGCGCCGCTGCACAACGTCGGCGGCCGCGTCGGTGCCTGGACCGCCGACGTGCTGCTCTACCTGTGCGGTTATGTCGCCTTCCTGCTGCCGATCATGCTCGGCGCGATCGCCTGGATCGCGCTGTTCGGCATGGATACCGACGGCGACGGCGAAGCCGACCTCGGCCCGGCGCTGCGCCTGATCGGCATCGTTGGTTTCCTGGTCTCGGCGACCGGCCTGCTGCAACTGCGTTTCGGCCCGGCCGAAGATTTCTCCGCCGGCAGCGGCGGCATCCTCGGCCAGTTGGTCGGGCGTTCGCTGTACTCCGGTTTCGGCCCGGTCGGCGGCAATCTGTTCCTGCTCGCGCTGCTGCTGATTTCGGTGACCCTGGCCACCGGCATCTCCTGGTTCGCGGTCATGGACAAGCTCGGCCAGTGGACGATGGCCTTGGGCCCGAGCCTGAGCAAGCTGTTCCGCCGCGGCAGCCAGCAGGCGACCGAATGGCGCCAGGCCCAGGTCATGCGCGAAGAGCGCGAGGAAGTGCGCAAGGTCGACACCGAGCTGCGCTCCAAGCGCGAGAAGGTGCGGATCGAACCGCCGCCGGCACCGGTGGTGGAGAAGAGCGAACGCGCCAAGCGCGAAACCCAGATCCCGCTGTTCAACACCGGCGACGGCAGCGGCTTGCCGCCGCTGGCCCTGCTAGACGATCCCAAGCCGCAGCCCAAGGGCTACAGCGAAGAGACCCTGGAAACCCTGTCGCGGCAGATCGAGTTCAAGCTTAAGGACTTCCGTATCGACGCTCAGGTCATGGGCGCGTACCCGGGCCCGGTCATCACCCGTTTCGAGGTGCAGCCGGCCCCCGGCGTCAAGGTCAGCCAGATCAGCTCGCTCGACAAGGACATCGCCCGCGGCCTGTCGGTCAAGTCGGTGCGCGTGGTCGACGTGATCCCCGGCAAGTCGGTGATCGGCCTGGAAACGCCGAACACCAGCCGCGAGATGATCTACCTGTCCGAGCTGCTGCGTTCGAAGGAATACGACAAGTCCGGCAGCCCGCTGACCTTGGCCCTGGGCAAGGACATCGCCGGCCGCCCGACCGTGGCCGACCTGGCGCGCATGCCGCATCTGTTGGTCGCCGGCACCACCGGTTCGGGTAAGTCGGTCGCGGTCAACGCGATGGTGCTGAGCCTGCTCTACAAGGCCTCCGCGAAAGAACTGCGGATGCTGATGATCGACCCGAAGATGCTCGAACTCTCGGTCTACGAGGGCATCCCGCATCTGCTCGCGCCGGTCGTCACCGACATGAAGGAAGCCGCCAACGGCCTGCGCTGGTGCGTGGCCGAGATGGAGCGCCGCTACAAGCTGATGTCGATGGTCGGCGTGCGCAACCTGGCCGGCTTCAACAAGAAGGTCCGCGACGCCGAGGAAGCGGGCCAGCCGATGATGGACCCGCTGTTCAAGCCCAACCCGGAGCTCGACGAAGCGCCGCGCCAGTTGGAAACCTTGCCCTTCATCGTCATCTTCATCGACGAATTCGCCGACATGATGATGATCGTCGGCAAGAAGGTCGAAGAGCTCATCGCCCGCCTGGCGCAGAAAGCGCGCGCCGCCGGCATCCACCTGATCCTCGCCACCCAGCGCCCGTCGGTCGACGTCATCACCGGCCTGATCAAGGCCAACATCCCGACCCGCATCGCCTTCCAGGTGTCGAGCAAGATCGACTCGCGCACGATCCTGGATCAGTCCGGCGCCGAGACCCTGCTCGGTCACGGCGACATGCTGTATCTGCCGCCCGGCACCGCGATGCCCGAGCGCGTGCACGGCGCCTTCGTCTCCGACGAGGAAGTGCACCGCGTGGTCGAACACCTCAAGCAGGTCGGCGGCCGCCCGGATTACATCGAGGGCGTGCTCGACGAAGTGCAGACGATGGGCGATGGCACCGTGGTCGGTGCGACCGGCCTGCCGGAAACCGCCAACGCCGGCGGCGACGAATCCGATCCGCTCTACGACGAGGCCGTGCGCATCGTCACCGAGACCCGCCGCGCCTCGATCTCGGGCGTGCAACGCCGGCTCAAGATCGGCTACAACCGCGCCGCGCGCCTGATCGAGGCGATGGAAGCGGCCGGCATCGTCACCCCGCCCGAGCACAACGGCGACCGCAGCGTGCTGGCGCCGCCGCCGCCGAAGTAGGGCGCTTCGACCTCATGCGGGCTTGCGGATGAATGGCGGATCCTTGCTGGCCCGTATGCGGACGTTCGTCGCCCGCCGGCCGGCGATGCTGTGGTGGCTGGCCGCGCTGCTGCTGGCGTTGGCGGTCGAGCCGGTGCTGCAGGCGGGCCTGATCGGCTTTATCGAAGGCCTCACGGAGGCGCCGCCTTAGCTGAACCGATGAAGCGCCCGGCCAGCCCTGGCGCGTGCCCGTTCAGTTTTTTGTTGTCAGACTCTGCGCAAGCGTTCTGGAGTATTCCCATGATTCGTACCGTCAAATTCGCCGCGGCCGGCGCGATCGCCGCCGTACTGTTCTCGGCCAGCGCCTTCGCCGGCGCGCGCGACGACCTGGGCGCCTTCACCCGCGGCCTCAAGGGCCTCGACGGCCAGTTCGCCCAGCAGGTCTACGACGCCAACGGCAAGCTCAAGGAAACCTCGCAGGGCCAGGTGGCGCTGTCGGCGCCGCGCCTGTTCCGTTGGGAATACGTCAAGCCGTACCCGCAGTTGATCGTCGCCGACGGCAAGAAGGTCTGGGTCTTTGAACCCGACCTCAAGCAGGTCACGGTGCGTCCGCAGGGCGCCGAGGAACAGAACAGCCCGCTCGCCGCGCTGATCGACCCGACCCGTCTGGATGCGATGTTCGTGGTCAAGGACAACGGCAGCAACGGCGGCCTCAACTGGCTGTCGCTGCAACCCAAGACCGAGAACGACGCCAGCTTCCGCAGCGCCAAGCTCGGCTTCAACGCCAGCGGCCTGGCGAAGATGGAAATCGTCGACGCGCTGGGCCAGAAGACCGAGATCAGCTTCAGCGGCTGGAAGCGTAACCCGAGCTTCCCGGCGACCACGTTCAAGTACGCGCCGGCCAAGGGCGTGGACGTGATCGGCGAAGGCTGAGCGACATTCCGCGGCACGGCCGCGACGCGCAAGGATCGAAACGCGAGCCCCGACGGGCTCGCGTTTTTCGTTTGTGCGCAGCTTTGCGGGCGCCGATGTCGCGAAGAGTGACATCGATCAACTGCGTTTGCGTCGCGGGCTCGTGTTTGTGAGTCGCGTCGCAGCGCATCGTCGCGATGCGTCGCGTTATTCGTCGGCTCGGTCCGCAGCCGTGCCGCGTTGCATGCTGCGCGGCGTCACAGCACGAACCAAGGCGCTGCATGCCCCGGCGCGATCGCGGTGGCATGCTCGCCGCGCTTCGCCCGGACCGAGGCGAGGCCGGCGCAGGAGCGAAGCTGGCCGCATGCGCGCGTTTCCCCGCCAGCGACCCGACTGGAGTACGACCGCATGAAGCGTCTATCGTTATTGATCGCCTTGTTGCTGCCGACGATGGCGGCCGCCCAGGACCAGACCTTGGAGAAGGACAACGGCATCATCCGCATCCGGCTCAACGAAAAAGTTGCGCCGTTCCAGGAGCGCTCGCCGATGATCACCGGCCTGTGGATCGCCGGCCGCCTGGCCGTGCCGCACGACAACGTCGGCGCCGACTTCCAGATGACCACGCGCAGCAGGGAGGGCAACGAGTACAACCCCACCCAGGGCGGCGACTGCAACGGCCATGCCTCGCTGCTGACCGGTTCGATCCCGAACTGGAGCGGCGCCCAGCTCGGCACCCCGGCCAGCCACGGCATCCTGCTCGGCATCGATCCGTTGCTGTACGACGAGCCGGGCCTCTCCGGCAGCTGCCGGGGCCGTCCGGCGCAGGTCGCGCCCTACGACATGGCCTTCGGCGTCACCCTCGGCGACGGCTTCGCCATGCCGCGCGAAGCCATGATGCTGGACATGTCGATCCGCAAGGACTTCTCCGGTGCGCAGAATCCGGTCAAGGCATTGTCGGAACTGCCGGTCGCCTTCGTCGACGCCAATTTCCTGCGTTACGCCTATTACAGCCTCAACGGTTCGCAGTTCCAGCGCTTCCAGGCGTCGTCGGCCCTCAGCCACGACATCAGGCAATGGCCGTGGAACGAGAACTTCTTCCAGAGCGCGCACGCCATCGCGCTGTGCGATCGCCCCGACATGGTCGAGCAGCCGAACCAGGGCACCTGCATGGCGTTCTATTCGCACGAGCCGACGCTCGTCTACGCCAGTCGCCGCCAGGGCGCGCCTTACGAACTCGGGCTGATGGCGATGCTCGGCGACGACGATTTCTCGACCGAGATCGTCGGCACCGAGTGGCATACCGCGCGCCGGCTGGTGGCGGTGGGGCACCTGACCTCGGTGGCGGCGGTCATCGCGCACGCCGAGCAGCACGTCCCGGCCTCGTCGTGGGCACAGTGGTAAGCGCCCGGGCGGGTTGATGCGATCCCGCTGCGGATCGTCCCGGTGGCCGCGGTCGGCGGCCGCCAACGCGAGCCCGGCGGACTCGCGTTTTTGTTCGCCGCGGCGGCCGGAGCGGGTGAGCAGGGCGCGAGCTTCGCCGAGTCGTGTCGCGCTCGGCAGTAGCGCAGTTACAGCGGCTTTTCGTAACGGATCGTGGTCAGGCCGCTGTTCCATTCCTCGTCGGGATAACGCGCCGTTTCGCGATAGCCCAAGGCCAGGTACAAGGCCTGACTGCCGGTATTGAAGGTGTCGGTTTCCAGGCTTGCGGTCGCGACGCCGTCTTCGCGCATCGCCGTTTCCAGCGTCGCCATCAGCTGTGTGGCCACGCCGTGCCGTCGCGCCGAGGCGGTCACGTGCACAGCCCCGACGAAACCGCCATCGCGGTGGGCGAAGCCGGCCACGCGACCATCGAGCTCGGCGATCACGAAGCGGCCCAGGTGCGCATCGACGAAGCGTTCGGTGCCGCCGCCGTTGCGATAAGCGGCGATCGCCTCGGCGCTGAGTTGCGGGCGCCAGGTGTCGACGAAGGTTTCCTCGAGCAGGGCCAGCACGGCGGCGCGGTCGTCTGCGCGTGCCGGGCGGATGCGAAGCGGGGTTTGGGTCATTGACGTGTCGCGGCGCTGCCTGGCAGCGCCGGATTTCCGATGCCGATGGGCCGATCATTGTGCTGCGGCCATGCATCGACAGGAATCGCGCTGTCGGTCCTTAACGCGATGTTTCGTACGGCCTCAGCCCGCGGCCGGCGCCTGCTCCGGGAACCACTCCGCGCGCGCCAGCCAGCCGGCCAGGAAGCGCTGCAGTACCGGATGCGCGGCGGCCAGATTGCGGTAATAGTCGATGCGGCCCTGGCGATAGTGCGGGTACAGCGCGGCCTGATCGGCGGCCTGCAGTGCCGCGGCCGTGTCCGGGCCGAAACGGCCGTCGGCCACCACTGGTGGGCCGAGCAGGGTCTGCACCAGCAGCACCGCATGGAAGCCGGCGTTGACCTGGAAATCGAACAGGTCCTCGGCCAGGCACTGCAGGCCGATCGCGTCGCATTGGAGCGGGTCCCAGTACAGGGTCTTGTAGAGGATCGCCGCCTGGCCGTTGCTCAGCGCCTTGAGGTTGTCGAGAGTGGGCGCGATGCCGAGCAAGGCCTGCGCATGCGCCTGGAAGGTCGCCAGGGTGATGCCCTTGTTGGTCGCGCCGCCCGGGTCGGCCGGGTCGTCGACGTAGCCGCCCTCGAACTTCAGCAGTTGCGGGAAAAACGCGTTGAAATCCGCCATCGCGATGCTCGCTGTATAGGTGGATGGAGTTCCGGCGTACCGGGTACGTGAACAAGAACGTCGCCGGGGCGGGGCTGTGAGCGGGCCTGCGTGCGCAGACCCGGTCGCGGATCCTACTCACTCGCCGGCGTGCTTGCCGCTACGCTCGATTTCCGGCCCGCACGCGGTTTGCGTTATCCCGCTGGATCAAGGGCTTGCGCCCAGGCGCGGCTCGCCGCCGGCGCGATCTTGCTATCGTGTCGGACCGCCCGACACCGGAACCCGTTCGCCCCGTGGCCCGCCGCAACGCCTCTTCCTCCGCTAACGATCGCGACCTGTTGAGCGTGGATCGCGACGGCCTGCGCCCGCTCGCCGAACGCATGCGTCCGCGCGCGCTCGACGAAATGGTCGGCCAGCGCCGTCTGCTCGCGCCGGGTTCGGCGCTGCGCCGCGCGGTCGAGTCCGGACGCGTGCATTCGATGATCCTGTGGGGGCCGCCGGGCTGCGGCAAGACCACCTTGGCGCTGCTGCTGGCGCGCTATGCCGATGCCGAGTTCAAGGCGATCTCGGCGGTGCTGTCGGGCCTGCCGGAAGTGCGCCAGGTGCTGGCCGAGGCCGCCCACCGTTTCGCCGACGGCCGCCGCACCGTGCTGTTCGTCGACGAGGTGCACCGCTTCAACAAGAACCAGCAGGACGCGTTCCTGCCGCACATCGAGCGCGGCACCATCCTGTTCGTCGGCGCCACCACCGAAAACCCCTCGTTCGAGCTCAACTCGGCCTTGCTGTCGCGCTGCCGCGTGCACGTGATGGAATCGGTCTCGCCGGAGGACATCCGCCAGACCCTGCGCCGTGCGCTCGAGGACGAGGAACGCGGCCTGGGCGGGCAGTCGATCCAGGTCGGCGACGAACTGCTGCTGCAGATCGCCACCGCCGCCGACGGCGACGTGCGCCGCGCCCTGACCCTGCTGGAGATCGCCGCCGAGCTGTCGCAGGACGAAGACGGCCTGATCACCGAGGCCACCCTGGCCCAGGTGCTGGCCGACCGCACGCGCCGCTTCGACAAGGGCGGCGACCAGTTCTACGACCAGATCTCGGCGTTGCACAAGTCCGTGCGCAGCTCCAACCCGGATGCGGCGCTGTACTGGTTCGCGCGCATGCTCGACGGCGGCTGCGACCCGCATTACCTGGCGCGCCGGATCGTGCGCATGGCGGTCGAGGACATCGGCCTGGCCGATCCGCGCGCCCAGCAGATGGCGGTCGATGCCTGGGACACCTACGACCGGCTCGGCAGCCCGGAAGGCGATCTGGCCCTGGCCCAGGTGGTGATCTACCTGGCGAGCACGGCCAAATCGAACGCGGCCTATGCGGCCTTCAACGCGGCCAAGAGCGACGTCGGCCAGTACGGCACCCAGGACGTGCCGATGCACCTGCGCAATGCGCCGACCAAGCTGATGGAACGCCTGGGCTACGCCAAGGGCTATCAGTACGACCACGACGCGGCCGGCGGCATCGCCCTCGACCAGACCGGCTTTCCCGAGGCGATGGGCGAGCGGGTGTATTACGAGCCGGTCGCGCGCGGCCTGGAGATCAAGCTCGGCGAGAAACTCGCGCGTCTGCGCGCGCTGCGTTCGCAGGCGCGCGGCGAGGGCGACGGGCAGGGCGAAGGCGAGGGCGGCTGACCGGCGAGGGCATACTCGGACGCGGCGGATCAGGCCGGCAGCGGTGACGGGCACGGACAACAGGGAGATCGCACACGGTGTTGGCTTCGTTCTTTGCAATCGGCCTCGGCGCCGCGATCGGCGCCTGGGCGCGCTGGGGCCTGGGCCTGTGGCTCAATCCGAGCCATGCCAGCCTGCCGCTGGGCACCCTGGCGGCGAACCTGATCGGCGGCTACGGCATCGGCCTGGCCGTGGCCTGGTTTTCGCAACACCCCGCGATCGCGCCGGAGTGGCGCTTGTTCGTCATCACCGGCCTGCTCGGCGGGCTGACCACCTTCTCGACCTTCTCGGCCGAAGTCGTGCACTTGCTGGGGCGCCAGCAATTCGGCTGGGCCTTCGGCGTGGCCGCGCTGCATATGTTGGGCTCGTTCGCGATGACCGCGGCCGGCATCGCCAGCGTGCAGGCTTGGGGGCGCGCTGGCTGAGTCGTGCTGGCCGAGCCGCGCCGGCGGAGCGGCGGCCCGCCATTCACTCGATGGGCGGCGGGACCGGACGACGCGACATGCGCAGCACATCGTCGCTCGGTGCGGACACCTTGTTGGCCAGGACCTGCTGCAGGGATTCGACCTCGGCCCAGACCATGTGCTGCAGCGCCTGCAACAAGGTCATGCCGGCATTCGACAGGATCAGGCGGCCGTCGTGGCTCAGAGCCAGCCCATCCTCGATCAATGCATGTTTCATGTGGCTGGTTTCCGGTTGCACCCCGCGTTGCAACCCAACTAGAACGCTCAACAGAGCGTGTTCGCGCAATGACACCTTGAACAAAGCACTTCCCCTCTCTGCACCCGGCACGTATGGCTTGTATGTGCCGGCGATCACGATATGGGATCGGACGTGATGACAGCTTTGACAGGCACCGGTGCACCCGAAAGTTGTCTTTACCGAGGACCGGGCGGGGGCCGCCCGGTGTCGCGGCGGCATTGGCGCACGTGCCCGGCCCCGTTGTAACTGTCCTGGCGATGCGGCATCGTCGCCGCACCCGCCGGGTCGGCGGGCACACCACAGATTCGGGACTTCCATGCTGATCTACGACAAAGTCGTGCCGCTGAACCGGCACACCCATCGCCGCCTGCGCCTGCGTTCGTCCTCGCACAACGCCCGCTTCGCCGCCGGGCTCAACTCCGTGCCGTTGACCACGGTCGAGTTCCTGCAGGCCGCCTGCGAGTACGCGATCGTGTTTGCCAAGCTCGAGAGCGGCGACTACCTGCCGGCGATCATGGTCGGCCTGCGCAACGAAGAGAACCTCTACGTCGGCGAAGACGCGCGCTGGAAGCGCGGCTACGTGCCGGCGTTCCTGCGCCAGTACCCCTTCATCCTCACCGAAGACCGCGCCAACAACACGATGACGGTGTGCATCGACATGGGCTACGACGGCCTGTCGGAAGAAGAGGGCGAGCCGTTGTTCCAGGAAAACGGCGAGGACACCGAGAGCCTGGCGCGGGCGATGGGCTTCATGTCGAGCTACCACGACGAGTTCAGGCGCACCGCCGCGTTCACCGCCAAGCTCAAGGAACTCGACTTGCTGGAGCAGCGGGTGATCCGTTTCGGCGCCGAGGGCGAGCCGCAGCGTGAACTCGGCGGCGTCTACGTCGTATCGGAAGAGCGTCTGCTCAAGCTCGACGACAAGCTCATCCCGGATCTGCTGCGTTCCGGCGCGCTCGGCTTGATCTACACCCACCTGACCTCGATGCAGAACCTCGACCGGCTCTCGGCCTTGGCGCAGGAAGCGCAGAGCAAGACGGCGACGAACTGAGTTGCGCTTGGTTTTATCGCCGCGCCGCTGTTTTTTGTGCCTCACTGGCAGCGAAGTTTCTCGCTGCGGCGCGCATTGATGAGCGCTGGCTCTCGGCATTGCTGTACGCCGCTGAGCACTTGCGAAGGCTAAAGAAGATCCGGAGGGCGGCGCGCAGGGATGCGCGCCGTTTTTCATGCGCCGCAAGACCGTCGCAGCGCGGTCGCGGCTTGCGCCGCTCCTACTCTTTGAGGCGGCGGCCACGACGCCCTGATCTCGCGTCGCTTGCGACTGGAGCTCAGGGTAGGAGCGACGCAAGTCGCGACCGATCTCGCGGTGTTTCGACAAGCAAGAGCAGAAGCTTCCGTCCGCTAACGCGGCCGGGTTACTTTCTTTTGCTAAGCTCAAAAGTCCGCCTGGATTCCCTTCGGTCAAAGGTAACCAAAGAAAAGGGCTTTCCTTGACGAAGCTCCCCTGCGAGTACGCAGCTCGCGCCGGGATTTTCCGATAAGACATCCTTGTCTTATCGGAAAACGCCGCACGTCCTGTGCGGCGCCCTCCGGGTCTACGATCGCATCGCGCGTTCGGAGTCGCGCCAAGCTTTCACGGCAACGGCAACGGCAACGGCAACGGCAACGGCAAAGACACTCGACCTGACACTGGGGCGCCGCGCGCAGTGCCTCAGTCGCGCAACCGCGCCAGCTTGCGTTCGCGCCGGTGCATCAACACGCCGGCCACGCTGACCCCGATCGCCACCAGCAACACGATGATCGTGGTCAGGGCGTTGATCTCCGGGGTCACGCCGATCTTGACCTTGGAATAGACCAGCATCGGCAGGGTGGTCGAGCCCGGGCCGGAGGTGAAGCTGGCGATCACCAGGTCGTCCAGCGACAGGGTGAAGGCGAGCAGCCAGCCGGCCAGCAGGGCCGGCGCGATCAGGGGCAGGGTGATGACGAAGAACACCCGCCACGGTTTCGCGCCCAGGTCCATCGCCGCTTCTTCCAGGCTCGCGTCCATCGAGGTCATGCGCGAGCGCACCACCACGGTGACGTAGCACGCGGTCAGGGTGATGTGGGCGAGAGTGATCGTGGTCATGCCGCGCTCGGGCCAGCCGAACAGCTGCTGCACGCCGACGAACAGCAGCAGCGAGGACAGGCCGAGCATGACGTCGGGCATCACCATCGGCGCCGAGTTCATCAGGCTGAGGATGCCTCGGCCGGGGAAGCGGCCGAAACGCGACAGCGCCAGGCCGCTCGCGGTGCCGAGCGCGACCGCGGCGGTGGCCGAGATCGCGGCGATGGTCAGGCTGCGCTGCACCGCTTCCAGGATCTGCTCGTTGCGCATCAGCGCGCCGTACCACTGCAGCGAGAACCCGCCCCAGGTGGTGGCGCGTTCGGAGCCGCTGAAGGAGAACACGATCACCGAGACGATCGGCAGGTACAAGAACGCGTAGCCCAGCGCCATCATCGTGTAGAGGGTGAACGGCCGCCGCTTCACGAACGGGCCTCGCGCGCCACGCGGCGGTTCTCGACGTATTCGAACAACAAGGTGGGCAGCACGATCAGCAACAGCATGGCGATGGCGATCGCCGCCGACAACGGCCAGTCGCGGTTGGTGAAGAACTCGGTCCACAGCACGCGGCCGATGGTCAGCGCGTCGGGGCCGCCGAGCACGTCGGGGATCACGAACTCGCCGACCGCCGGGATGAACACCAGCAAGGTGCCGGCGATGATGCCGGGGATCGACAAGGGCAAGGTCACGCGCGCGAACGCCTGCCACGGTTTCGCGCCGAGGTCGGCGGCGGCTTCGAGCAGGGTGAAGTCGAGCCGGACCAGGGTCGCGGCGAGCGGCAGGATCATGAAGGGCAGGTAGTTGTAGGTGATGCCGATATAGACCGCCAGGTCGGTGTGCAGCACCGCCTCGCCGGGTTCGATCAGGCCGGTCCAGGCCAGGGCCTGGCTGATCAGGCCGTTGGCGCGCAGCAGGCCGATCAGGGCATAGGTGCGCAGCAGCGAGCTGGTCCAGAACGGCAGGATCACCAGCACCAACAGCAATAGGCGCAACACCCGCGGCGCGCGGGCGATGCCGTAGGCGATGGGATAGCCCAACAGCAGGCAGAACAGGGTCGAGACCGAGGCGAACAGCAGCGACTTCAGATAGGCGGCGATGTACAGCGGGTCCGACAACAGCGCTGCGTAGTTGGACGCGTGCAGGCGCAGCGAGGCGGCGCCGTCGGCGCCGGTCTCGATCAGCGGCGTGTACGGCGGTACTTGGCCGAACAGGCCCTGGGCGAAGCTGATCTTGAGCACGATCAGGAACGGCACCAGGAAGAACAGCGCCATCCACAGCATCGGCACCGCGGTCACCAGCAGGCGGCCGCGGCGGCTGCGGAACTCGTCGCCGACCGAGCGGAACCAACCGAAGAGGTTGTTAACGACCTCGGCCCAGAAACCCCAGCCCCCCAAGTCGCGCTTTTGCCCCATCCCACTCACAAGCCAACCCCCAGCGTCGAGGCGCAGACCGCTCCGGTACCCATGGGCCGGCGATGTACGAATCCGGCGCTCACGACGACAGCACCACCGCACTGCTCGCGTCCCACGACAGCCACAGGGTGTCGTCCCAGTCGTAATGCGGCTCGGAGCTGCGCGCGACGTGGGTTTCCTGCACCCGCAAGGTCGCGCCGTCCTCGGTCTGGACGTGATAGATCGAAACGTCGCCGAGGTAGGCGATGTCGCGGACCTTGCCGACCACGGCATTGTCCAGGCCTTCGGGGCGGGTTTCGTGGACGTCGATCTTCTCCGGACGCACGGCGATGCCGACCGCGGTACCTTCCGGCAGCGGATCGGGATGGCGCGCGAGCAGTTCGCCGCCGACCCCGTCGCAGTGCACGCGCAACAGGCCGCCGTCGTCGTGGCCGAGTACGCGCCCGTCGAGCAGGTTGATGCCGCCGATGAACTCGGCGACGAAGCGGGTCGCGGGGTATTCGTACAGCACCGCCGGCGTCGACACCTGGACGATGCGGCCGGTGTCCATGACCGCGATCCGCGACGACATCGTCATCGCCTCTTCCTGGTCGTGGGTGACCATGATGAACGTAGTGCCGACCCGCTCCTGGATGCTGACCAGTTCGAATTGGGTGTGTTCGCGCAGCTTCTTGTCGAGCGCGCCGAGCGGCTCGTCGAGCAACAGCAGCTTGGGCTGCTTGGCGAGCGCGCGGGCCAGGGCGACGCGCTGGCGCTGGCCGCCGGAAAGCTGGTCGGGCTTGCGGTTGCCGAGCTGCGGCATGCGCACGAGCTCCAGCATCGCCTGCACGCGGTCGCGGATCTCGCCGGCGCCGAGGCGGGCCTCTCCGGGCAAGCTTTGCTTGAGGCCGAAGGCGATGTTCTGGGCCACGCTCATGTGCGGGAACAGGGCGTAACTCTGGAACATCATGTTGACCGGCCGCTGGTACGGAGGCAGCTCGGTGACGTCGACGCCGTCGATCAGCACGCGGCCGCGGTCGGGCGTCTCGAAACCGGCCAACACGCGCAGCAGACTGCTCTTGCCCGAGCCGGAACCGCCGAGCAGGGCGAAGAACTCGCCGCGGTATACGTCCAGCGAGATGTCGTCGCAGGCGTAGACCTTGCCGTAGGTCTTGGTTACGCCTTCGATGCGCACGAACGGCTGTGCGGACGGGTCGCGCCAGGGTTCGAGCGCGGCGTTGCGGGCGGGGACGCTCACGCCCTCAGTGCCCGCTCTTGATGCGGGTCCAGGCGCGTACGCGCTGGCGCTGCACGTCTTCGGGCAGCGATTTGGGGTCGATGAGCTTGGCGCGGACCTCGGCCGGCGGATACACGCCGGGGTCTTGGGCGATGGCCGGGTCGACCAGGGGCAGTGCGTCCTTGTTGGCACTGGCGTAAGCCACGTGGTTACTGATCGCGGCGGCGACTTTCGGGTCGAGCAGGTAATCGATGAAGGCGTGGGCGTTGGCCGCGTGCTTGCTGTCCTTCGGCACTGCGATCACATCGACCCAGCGGATCGCGCCTTCCTTGGGCAGCACGAAGCGCAGGTTCGGTGCGGGCTTGCCGGCCTTGGCCGCGGCATCGAAGGCGTCGGTGCTGGCCTGGGCGATATCGCCCGAATAGCCCATCACCAGGCAGGCGTCGCCGTTGGCGAAGGCGTCCTTGTACTCGGCGTTGTTGAAAGTACGCACGTACGGCCGGATCGCTTCGTAAACTTTCTTGACCACCTCGATCTCGTCGGCGGTGCCAGCATTCGGATCGCGTCCGCGCCAGATCAGCGCCGCGCCGAAGGCTTCCTGGTCGTCGTCGAGCACGGTGATGCCGCATTTGGCGAGCTTGGCGGCGTTGGCCGGGTCGAACAGCAGCGACCAGGTATCGAGCGCCGCGCCGACACCGAGCGCGGCCTGGACCTTGTCGACGTTGACGCCCAGCCCGGTGGTGCCCCACATGTACGGCACCAGGTGCGCGTTGCCCGGGTCGATGGCGGCAAGATTCTGCAGCAACTGCGGGTCGAGGTGCTTCCAGTGACTCAGCTTGCTCTTGTCCAGCGCCGCATACAGTCCGCTCTTGACCTGGCGCTGGGCGAACGGCCGCGCCGAGGGAAACACTACGTCGTAGCCCGACGCGCCCGCGGTGAGCTTGCTTTCCAGGGTTTCGTTGGCGTCGTAGACGTCGTAGTTGACCTTGATGCCGGTGGCCGTCTCGAAGTTCTTGATGGTGTCGTCGGCGACGTAGTCCGACCAGTTGTAGACATTGAGCACCTTTTCCTCGGCGCCGGCCGACGCGGCGGGCGCGGCCTGGTCGGGCTGTTTGCCGCCGCAGGCGACGAGCATCAGGGCGCAGGCGAGCGGGGCAAGGCGCAGGATCACGGCGTTCTCCAAAACAGGTGCGATGGCGGGGATGTTCGGAGGGCGGTCGGGCGGTGTCAATGTAAGACAGCTCTTTGCGCCGGCCTTCACGCGAACGAGCCGATCGTGGGCCTGCCTAGAGTGCGTTGAGCGCCTCTCCCGGTTACGGGGCGAGCGAGCGCGGCCTGCGAGCCATTGGCCCGCGTGCTCGCGAACGCCGAGACGCTATGCATTCTGGTCGGGGTGGGGGAGGGCGAGGGAACAGGGGGGTGAGAGCGGGCCGACTGCGCTATCGTCGCCGACAGTCCGCCTGGAGAGACCTGCATGTCCGACCGCACTCATCGCCTTCGCCGTGCACCGAGTGCGATCCTGTTGGCCTTGGGGCTGGCAGGCCTGTCGCCGCTGGCCGCCGCCGCGCAAGACTCCACCGACGCTGCCACGGCCGCCGAACCGCCGGCCTGGGCCGTGCACGGCGGCGTGAGCGCGCTCAGCGACTACATCTGGCGCGGCGTGTCCCAGACCCAGGAAGACCCGGCGTTGCAGGCCGAGATCGAGCTTGAACACGAGAGCGGTTTCTATGTCGGGCTGTGGGGATCGAGCATCGATTTCACCGCCGCCGGCGAAGAGGACGACGGCATCGACTACGAACTCGACGGCTACCTCGGCTGGGCCGGCGAACTGCGGCCCGGCCTGGAACTGGACGTGGCCCTGACACGGGCGGCCTATCCGGGCGCGCGTTCGGGCTACGACTACGATTACACCGAACTCGAAGGCACGCTCAACTTCGCCGTGCACTACCATGTCGGCCTGGCCTACTCGCCGGACATCTTCGGCCTCGGCGGCAAGGGCTACTACTGGAACGCGGGCGGCGAATGGCCGCTCGGCGAGAGCGGCTTCGGGTTGAAGGCGCAGGTCGGCCACTACGACTTGGAAGACGCCGCTGGCGACAGTTACAACGATTACCTGTTGGCGCTGACGCGGGAGTTCGGGCCGGTGCGGGCGGAGTTGCAGTACACCGATACCTCGAGTTATGGGGCTGAGTTGTCGGAGGCGCTTGACGATGGGAAGTTGGCGGATGGGCGGGTGAGTTTGGTGGTGGGGTGGGAGTTTTAGGAGGGTGATCGCGCGTCGATGATGCCAAGGGGTAGGAGCGGCGCAAGCCGCGACCGCGGCAATCATGGCCTGCGTCGCCGCATGAAAGAGGTCGCGGCTTGCGCCGCTCCTACCCGAAAGCAGGCTTGCTGTTGCTGTGCGTCGCTTCGCACTCGCGAAGGCAATAGAAGACCCGGAGGGCGGCGCGCAGGGATGCGCGCCGTTTTTCATCGGGACAGGGATGTCCCGTATGAAAAAGCCCTGTGTTGGCATCGAACGCGCGGGCCTGTGATTCAAAAAGAAGCATTTTTCTTTGGTTACCTTTGACCGAAGGGAATCCAGACGGACTTTTGTTGCTTTAGACAAAAGAAAGTAACCCGCCGCTTTAGTGGCGGAAGCTTTTAGCGTTTGATCTTGATCTTGCTTGATCGCTTCGAAGCGAGACTGCAACAACGATGTCGCGGCTCGCGCCGCTCCTACCCTGAACGCAAATGCGAACTCACCCGAACAACCCTCGCTCGCACACCCCGACCACCACCTCCCGCAACCATTGATTGGCCGGATCGAACTCGCTGTTCGCATGCCAATACAGATGCAACTGCGCCGCAGGCAGCGCGAACGGCACCGCGGCGCGTTGCAACTGCGCGCTGGCTGCGATGCGTCCGGCCAGGCCGGCCGGCATGGTCAGCAGATGGTCGGACTCGGCCACGACCTGGCAGGCGGAGTGGTAGTTCTGGCAACGCAGGGCGATCTGCCGCTGCAGGCCGAGGTTGAGCAGGGCGATGTCCTCGATTACCTGGCCGCTGGCGCGGGTCGACACCGCGACATGGCGCGCCTGCAGGTATTGCTTGAGGCTCAGGCGTTTCGCCAGGGCATGGCCGCGACGCATCACCACGCAGAAGCCGTCCTGGAATAAAGGCCGGTGCCGCACGGGTTCGCTGATCGGCAGGGCGACGTCGATCGCCAGGTCGACCTGGCCGCCGGCCAGTTCGCGGCCGAGTTCGCGCCGCGTTACCGCCACGCTGGCCAGGGTCGCGCCCGGGGCTTGCGTATCCAGGGCCTGCGCGAGCGCAGGCAGCAGGGCGCTTTCGGTCGCGTCGGGCATGCCGATGCGGAACGACTGCCGAGTCCGCGCCGGGTCGAAACGGTCCCACTGCTGCAACAGCTCGCGCAGGCGGCCGAGGGCGTCGAGCAGGCTCGGGGCCAGGCGCTGGCAGGCCGGGGTCGGGCTCATACGGCGGCCGTCGCGGACGAACAGCGGGTCGCCGAATTGCAGGCGCAGGCGGGCGACGGCATGGCTGACCGCCGACGGGGTCAGGAACAAGGCCTGGGCGGCGCGGCTGAGGTTCTGCTCGCGGTAGACCGCCTCGAATACTTTAAGCAGGTTGAGGTCGAGCTGGTCGGTCCTGTTATGAATATGGCTCATCATGCGAAGTTAGCAAATATCACTTCATTCAGCCCGGTCGGCCGCCTAGGATGGCCTGGACCGGGCCGTCGCCCGTGCCAGGAATCCGTGATGGACTTCGCTCCGAGCGCCCGCACCGTCGAGCACTTGCAACGCCTGCGCGGCTTCATCGCCGACCACATCGAACCGTTCGACGCGCAATACCGGCGCGAGAACGCCGAATTCAACGCCGGTGCCGACTGGCGCCAATGGCGGGTGCATCCGCGCATCGCCGAGTTGAAGGCGCTGGCGCGCGAGGCCGGGTTGTGGAACTTGTTCCTGCCCGATGCCGAACTCGGCGGCGGCCTGTCGGTGCTCGAGTACGCGCCGCTCGCCGAGGCGATGGGCCATTACGAGTTCGCCGCCGAAGTCTTCAACTGCAATGCGCCCGACACCGGCAACATGGAGGTGCTGTATCACTTCGGCACGCCGGCGCAGAAAGCGCGTTGGTTGACGCCGTTGCTGGCCGGCGAGATCCGTTCGGTGTTCTGCATGACCGAGCCCGACGTCGCCTCTTCGGACGCGACCAATATGCAGGCGACGATCCGCGTCGACGGCGATGAGCTGGTGCTCGACGGGCGCAAATGGTGGTCGACCGGCATCGGCCATCCGGCTGCGCGCCTGGCGATCTTCATGGGCCTGTCCAACCCCGAGGCCGAACCTCACGCGCGCCACAGCATGGTGCTGGTGCCGCTGGACGCACCCGGCGTGCGCATCGAACGCATGCTGCCGACCTTCGGCGAATACGACCCGCCGTACGGCCACGGCGAAGTCGTGTTCGAGAACGTGCGGGTGCCGAAGGACCAGCTGATCCTCGGCCTGGGGCAGGGCTTCGCGATCGCCCAGGGCCGGCTCGGCCCCGGACGCATCCACCACTGCATGCGTGCGATCGGCGCGGCCGAACGTGCTCTGGAGCTGATGATCCGCCGCGGCAGTGCGCGCCAGGCCTTCGGCCAGCCGATCCTGCGCCTGGGCGGCAACCTCGAACGCGTCGCCCAGGCCCGCATCGCCATCGACCAGGCGCGTCTGTTGACCTTGTATGCGGCCTGGAAGATCGAACGTTTCGGAGTGAAGGCGGCGATGACCGAAATCTCGGCGATCAAGGTGGTCGCGCCGAACCTGCTGCAGGACATCGTCGACCAGGCGATCCAGATCCATGGCGGCGCCGGCGTTTCTCATGACGTGCCGCTGACCGGTTTGTTCATGATCGCGCGCGCCCTGCGCATCGCCGACGGCCCCGATGAGGTGCACCGGGCGATGGTCGCGCGCATGGAGCTGGCCAAGTACGGCCTCGGCCGCAACTCCAAGGAAGCCGCATGACCACGCAACGAGTCTTCATCACCGGCGGCGCCTCCGGCCTCGGTCGCGCGCTCGCCGAAGGCTATGCGCGCGACGGTGCGCAGGTATGCATCGGCGACGTCAACGCCGCTCGCGGCGCGGAAACCCTGGCGGCCTTGCAGGCGCTCGGCGCGACCGCGCACTACCTGCATTGCGACGTGACCCGCGAAGGGGATTTGCATGGCGCCGCCGAATGGATGCTGGCGCAATGGGGCGGCGTCGACCTGGTGGTCAACAACGCCGGCGTGGCCGATATGGGGCCGGTCGAGGCGATGCCGATCGCCGACTGGCAATGGATGATCGACATCAACCTGCTAGGCGTGGTGCGCGGCTGCAAGGCGTTCGCGCCGATCCTGCGCCGGCAGGGCGGCGGCACGATACTCAACATCGCCTCGATGGCCGGGTTGATCCATCCGCCGTACGCGGCCGCCTACAACGCCACCAAGGCCGCGGTGGTGGCGCTGTCGGAGACGCTCAAGGCCGAACTCGAAGCCGACGGCATCCGTATCGCCGTCGCCTGTCCGGCGTTCTTCCGCACCAATCTCAGCGAAAGCCTGCGCAGCACCGACCCGCGCTATGCGCGCTGGATGCGCAAGCTGGTCGACGAGGCCAGCATCGGTGCCGACGAGATCGCCGCGATGATCCGCGACGGCGTCGCCCGTGGCGAGTTCCGCATCCTCACCCATGCCTCGGCAAAGCGCTTCTGGATGCTCAAGCGCCTGCTGCCCTACCGTTTCTACGAAGCGGCGATGCGCCGTGCCGGGCAGGGCGGCCGGGCGAAGAAGAAACCGATCGCGGTGGGCGGCAAGGCATGAGCGGGCAGCCCGCCGGCGTGGTCTCGTCCGACGGCAGCCGCGCAGTGCGGGCCGGCGAGGAGCTCGATGCCGCCGCCGTCGATGCCTGGCTCAAGCCGCGCCTGCCGCATCTGCGCGGCACGCCGGTGGTCAGCCAATACGCAGGCGGCGCATCGAACTGGACGTACCGCCTGCACTACGACAACGACGATCTGATCCTGCGTCGCCCGCCGGCCGGCAAGAAGGCCAAGTCCGCGCACGACATGGGCCGCGAGTTCCGCATCCAGCAGGCGTTGAAGCCGGTGTTCCCGTTCGTGCCGGCGATGTACGCCCATTGCGAGGACGAGGCGGTGATCGGTGCGGAGTTCTACGTGATGCAGCGCCTCGACGGCCTGATCCCGCGCAAGAATCTGCCGCGCGGCGTCGAGTTATCGCGCGATCAGGTCCGCAGCCTGTGCGTCAACGTGCTCGATACCTTGATCGCGTTGCATCGGGTCGACCACCGTGCGGCGGGCCTGGAACAGCTCGCCGCCGGCGCCGGCTACATCCAGCGCCAGATCGACGGCTGGAGCCGGCGTTACGGCGATGCACGCACCTGGAACGTACCGAGCGGCCGCGCCATCGTCGACTGGCTACGCGCCAACCTGCCGCAGGACGAGCGAATTTGTCTCACCCACAACGATTTCCGTTTCGACAACGTGGTGCTCGATGCGCAGGACCCGACCCGGGTGATCGGCGTGCTCGACTGGGAACTGGCCACGCTCGGCGACCCGCTGATGGACCTCGGCAATACCCTGGCTTACTGGGTCGAGGCCGGAGACGACTTCATCGCCCAGAGCACCCGCCGCCAACCGACTCATCTGCCCGGCATATTCAGCCGTCGCGAGGTGATGGAGTACTACAGCGAACGCACCGGTCTGCGCCCGCGCAGTTGGGCCTTCTACGAAGTCTATGGCTTGTTCCGCCTGTCGGCGATCGCGCAACAGATCTACTACCGCTATCACCACGGCCAGACCCGCAACCCGGCTTTCAAGCGCTTCTGGCTGTCGGTGAATTATCTGCATTGGCGTTGCCGCCGCGCGATCGCGCGCGACCGCCGCGGGCAGGGCGCCTGAGATGGCGGCGACGATTCATCTGATCCGCCACGGCCAGGCCGCGTTCGGTGCGGCCGACTACGACGAACTCAGCGCCCTGGGGCGCCAACAATCGTGCCTGCTCGGCGCCGCGCTCGCGCCGCTATGGCGCGACGGCGACCGCATCATCGTCGGCGGCATGCGCCGGCACCGGCAGACCGCGGAGGAATGCCTGACGGCGATGCGTTCCGCCTGCGCCCCCCAAGAGGGCTTGGCGCGCCTTTCAGACCCAGCGCAACCAAGCCCCTCTCCTGCTTGCGGGAGGGGAGTTGGGGTGAGGGCGCAAGAGGTTGCGTTCGAGCCGCGCTGGAACGAATTCGACCACCGCGAAATCGTCGCCCGCCATCGCCCCGAATACGTCGACCACGAACGTCTGGTCGCCGACCTGAGCGCCGCCGTCGATCCGCGCCGCGCCTTCCAGTCGCTGTTCGCTGCGGCCATGACGCGCTGGTCCAGCGGCGACTACGACCACGACTACAACGAAACCTGGCCGGCGTTCCGACAACGTTGCCGCGAAGCTCTGCAAGCGGCGGCGGAAGCCGCGGCGGATTCGAGCAACGTGTGGGTGTTCACCTCGGGTGGCCCGATCGCCGCGGTCGTGCAGGGCCTGCTCGATGCGCCCGACGCGCAGGCGCTGCGCCTGAGCTGGAGTCTGGTCAACGCCAGCGTAACTCAGTTGCATGTCGCCCGCAGCGGCCTGCGCCTGTCCACCTTCAACGGTCACGCGCATCTGCAGGCGCGCGAAGACCTTGTCACCTATCGCTGAACTGACCGC
This sequence comes from Lysobacter antibioticus, assembly GCF_001442535.1. NCBI lineage: Bacteria > Pseudomonadati > Pseudomonadota > Gammaproteobacteria > Lysobacterales > Lysobacteraceae > Lysobacter > Lysobacter antibioticus. The sequence continues at coordinate 2,050,405 of NZ_CP013141.1, forward strand.
TTCCGGAGCCGGCCGCATGCGCAAACACATCCTCATCACCGGCGCGAGTTCCGGGCTCGGCCGCGGCATGGCGCGCGAGTTCGCCCGTGCCGGCAGCGACCTGGCCCTGTGTGCGCGACGCCTCGATCGCCTGGAAGCGCTCAAGACCGAACTGGAGGCCGCGCATCCCGGTATCCGCGTCGCCATCCGCAGTCTCGATGTGAACGATCACGAGCAGGTGTTCGCGGTGTTCCGTTCTCTGCGCGCCGAACTCGGCGCCATCGACCGCATCATCGTCAATGCCGGCATCGGCCAGGGCGCGCCTGTCGGCAAGGGCCAGTTCGCCCTTAATCGAAGCATCGTCGAGACCAATTTCCTCGCCGCGCTCGCGCAGTGCGAGGCGGCGATGGAGATCTTCCGCGAAGCCGGGCTCGGCCATTTGGTGCTGATTTCGTCGATGAGCGCGATGCGCGGCATGCGCGGCGGCCTCACTGCTTATGCAGCCAGCAAGGCCGGCGTCGCCTCGCTCGCCGAAGGCATCCGCACCGACATGCTGCGCAAGCCTTCGATCAAGGTCAGTACGATTTTCCCGGGCTATATCCGCACCGAAATGAACGACCAGGCGCCGGCCAAGCAGACCCCGTACATCATCGACGAGGCCACTGGCTGTCGTTTGCTGGTGCGCGCTATCGACAAGGAAGCGGCCAAGGCTTACGTGCCGTGGTGGCCGTGGGCCTTGCTTGGCTGGTTGATGAAGCGTTTGCCGCTGTCGTGGGTGGCCAAGCTCAACTAAGTGGGCTGCGCATCAGCTGGCGACGTTGGGCGGTACGCGTGCGTCGTGCAATGAGATTCCTCGCATGCGCAGAGGCCAGCGCCTCGTTCATGTTGTCGAACGGTCGCCGATTCAGCATCGCGGGTGCGCACGCCTAGGGTCAATCCCAGATTGACCCGGATGGGCTGCTGGCGACACTGGACCACGCCATCCCCCAACAAAGGAATTGTCATGTCCCTTTTCGGCGATCTAGCGAGCGGCATCGGTCAGGCACTCGGCGCAGGCATCGGTTCGCTCGGCGGCCCCTTGGGCACAATGATCGGCAGGGAGATAGGTGGCGTGATCGGCGATTTCGTCGCCGGCGCCGCGGACCAATTCCTCGGTTTGGCCAACGACGCCGCGCAGGATTCGGATCTGCCCGAAGCGGCCAAGTTCGTGCTGAACACGGCCTACGACATCGGCTTCAATTGAGCCGCGCGGCGATGGACCCGGAGCAGCGCCGTCGCGAATGGCTGGAACGGTTGCAGGCGATGCGCGAAATCGGTGCGATCGAGGCGTCCGACGAGAACGCCTTGATCCGCCAATACGACGAGCGTGCGCAACGCCTGCGCGACGAACTGGCGCGGATCGCCCCGGAGTATCTGCGCCGGGTCGACAGCGACGGCGAAGACGAGGCCAAGCGCTGGCTCGCCGAGACCGCCGAAGCCATGGGCAGGCGCGACGGCGAGGAAACCCGCCAGGCGCTGGCGGCGGCGACGCGTAATCACGCTTGATAAGCGCAGACCGGGCCAAGCCTGGGTAGACCAGGGTAGGAGCGGCGCAAGCCGCGACTGCGGCAATGCGCGGCGACGTATGTCCCTATAGCCGACGCGTGTGTCGCGCTCTATCTGCACCGCGGGTCAACCGCGGCCCAGAGATCACGGTCGCGGCTCAGCCCGCTCCTACAGGGTAACGGCGTCGCTACCCGGAGTTTTGCAGGAGCGGCGTGAGCCGCGACTGCGCCAGTGCGAGCTGCGGCGCCTGTGCCTGCAACCGACAGCACCCCTGATTGGCGCAGCGTGCATGGAGCATCAACCGCGGCCGCAGATCACGGTCGCGGCTCGCGCCGCTCCTACCCTTGAAGCCCTTGAAACTCCTACGGCGCTCAGGTCTTCGGCGCCGCCAGATCCTCCAGGATCGGGCAATCCGGCCGATGGTCGCCGTGGCAACGGTGCGCCAGTTCCTCCAGGGTGCGCTGCATGGTCTGCATCTCGCGGATCTTGCCGGCGAGCTCTTCGGCGTGGGCCAGGGCCAGGCGCTTGACCTCGACGCTTTCGCGCGAGCGGTTGTCCCATAGCCCCAGCAAGGTCTCGATCTGCTTGATCGCGAACCCCAGCGAACGCGAACGCTTGATGAAGCGCAGGCGGTGCACGTCGTTGTCGCTGTACAAGCGGTAGCCGGCGATGCTGCGCCCGGCCGGCGGGATCAGGTCGATGCTTTCGTAGTGGCGGATCATCTTCGCGCTGACCCCGCTGAGGGTGGCGGCTTCGCCGATGTTGTGCAGGCCGTCGGCCTTGGCCTGGGCGAGTTCGGGCGGTAATGCGGTACGGGGCATGGATGCGGTCCTCATCGGCCGTCGGCCGGGCGCCAGCGGCGCAGTAGCAGGGTGTTGCCGAGCACGCTGACGCTGGAGAAGGCCATCGCCGCGGCGGCGATGATCGGATCGAGCCAGCCGATCGCCGCCAGGGCGATACCGACCACGTTGTAGCCGAATGCCCAGAACAGATTCTGACGGATCTTGCGGGTGGTGCGGCGCGAAATATCGATCGCATCGGCGACCAGGCCCGGTTGCGGACGCATCAGGGTGATGCCGGCGGCCTGCATCGCCACGTCGGTGCCGCTGCCCATGGCGATGCCGACGTCGGCCGCGGCCAGCGCCGGCGCATCGTTGACGCCGTCGCCGACCATCGCCACCGTGCCGCGCCGCGCCAGTTCGGCGACCACCGCGGCTTTCTGCTCCGGCAGCACGTCGGCGCGCACTTCGTCGATGCCAAGCGCATCGGCGATGCTGCGCGCGGCGCCGGCATGGTCGCCGGAGATCATTACAGTGCGCAGGCCCAGCGCATGCAGACGCGCGATCGCGGCCTTGGCATCCGGGCGCGGTGCATCGCGAAAGCCGAGCAAGGCGAGCAAGCGCACTTCGGCGGCGCCGCCGGATGCTTCGGCTTCGGCTTCGGCTTCGGCCTCGGCCGCCAGCCACGACACGCTGTGTCCGCTCGCGCTCAGGCGTTCGGCTTGTGCGCGCCACGGCGACAGCTCGGCGCCCAGCTCTTCGAGCATGCGGGTGCTGCCGAGCAGCAATGAATGGCCGTCGACCCGGCCGCGCAGCCCGCGGCCGGGCACGGCGACGACCGCCGAGGCCGAGGGCAGGGTCAGTCCGGCGGCGGCCTCGCTCACCGCTTTGGCCAGCGGATGTTCGCTGCCCGATTGCAGCGCCGCGGCTTGCGCCAGCACCGCGTCGCGGTCGCCGTCGATGGCGATCAGTTCGGCCAGCACGGGCTCGCCGACGGTGAGGGTGCCGGTCTTGTCGAAGGCGACGGTGTCGATGCGGTGCGCACGTTCCAACGCCTCGGCATCCTTGATCAACAGGCCGGCGCGAGCGGCGGCGCCGGTGCCGGCCATGATCGCGGTCGGCGTGGCCAGGCCGAGCGCGCAAGGGCAGGCGATCACCAGCACCGCGACCGCGTTGAGGATGGCCTGGTTCCAATCGCCGGTGGACAGGCCCCAACCGAGCAGGGTGGCCAGCGCCAGCACGATCACCACCGGCACGAACACCGCGCTGACCTGATCGACCAAGCGCTGGATCGGCGCTTTCTTCGCCTGTGCGTCCTCGACCAGGCGGATGATCCGCGCCAGGGCGCTCTCGGCGCCGACCGCGAGCGTTTCGACCACGATGCGGCCTTCGCCGTTGACCGCGCCACCGGTGACGCGTTCGCCTTCGTTGCGCGCCACCGGCAGCGACTCGCCGGTGATCAGCGATTCGTCGACATGGCTGCGGCCCTCGACGATGCGGCCGTCGGCGGCGATGCGCTCGCCCGGCCGCACCACGACCCGGTCGCCGACCCGCAATTGCGCGATCGGTAATTCGGTCTCGACGCCGGAGCGCAACACCCGCGCACTGAGCGGACGCAGTGCCTGCAGCGCGCGGATCGCCGCGGTGGTCTGGCGCTTGGCGCGCGCCTCCAGCCATTTGCCGAGCAGGATCAAGGTGACGATGACCGCCGAGGTTTCGAAGTACAGCGCGCTCGTATCGCCGCGCAGCAGGTGATACAGGCTCAGGCCATAACCGGCGCTGGTGCCTAGCGCGACCAGCAGGTCCATGTTGCCGCTGCGCGCACGCAGGGCATGCCAGCCGGCGCGATAGAAGCGCGCACCGAGCCAGAACTGCACCGGCGTGGCGAGCGCGAACTGCAGCCAGCCCGGCAGCATCCAATGCTGGCCGAACAACAGGCCGAGCATCGGTGCGACCAAGGGCAGCGACAGCGCCGCGGCGATCAGCAGGTGACGGGTCTCGCGCGACATCGGCGCCGCCGGCGCGGTGGCGGTTTCGGCGCGGCTGGCGGCCTGCGGTGTCCCGCCGTCGCCATGGTCGTCATCGGACGATGCCGCGACGGGCAGGGCGGCGGCGTAGCCGGCGCGCTTGACGGCTTCGATCAACGCGGCCGGTTCGACACCGTCGAAGACCTTCACCGTCGCGCGTTCGGTCGCCAGATTGACCGAGGCCGCAACCACACCTGTCACCGCGCTCAACGCTTTCTCGATCCGCCCGACGCAGGAACCGCAATTCATGCCGCGCAGTTCCAGCACCATCTCGCGGGTGGCGATCGAGTACCCGGCCGCGACGACCGCGCGTTCGATCTCAGCGGGTGAGACGGCCGTGGCCGAGCCTAGCTCGGCGGTTTCGGTCGCCAGGTTGACGCTGGCGCGGTCGACCCCGGGTACCGCGAGCAGGGCCTTCTCGACCCGCGCCACGCAGGAGCCGCAGGTCATGCCGGCGATGCCGAAACGCAGGGAATGGCCGGCCGGTCTTGGCGCAGTCTCGGCGGTCGGATGTTGCGGGGTCGGGTGTGCAGCGGCATTCATGCGGGAGTCCTCTCGGAAGTCCTGTTCGGATGCCGGGCAGGTTGGGGCTTCCCATGATGGGAAGGTCAAGCTTCGGCCGGCGTGACGAGGGTCCGCTACCTGGTGAGCGCCCGCGACCGTGCTGAATCGTTCACCGGACAGGCGCCAACCCTCCGATTCCGGCCTCGTCGCGGTTTTGGGATGCCAGAATCGACCCCATCTAGGCTGGACAACCCGAGGCCGCGGCGACGCGGCGAACGCATGGTCCTCGACGACTTCCATCCCGCCATCGCCGCCTGGTTCCGCTCGGCGTTTTCGGCGCCGACCCAGGCCCAGGAACTCGCCTGGCCGGCGATCCGCGCCGGGCGCAACACCCTGGTGGCGGCGCCGACCGGTTCCGGCAAAACCTTGACCGCGTTCCTGGCGGCGATCGACGCGCTGGTGCGCGAAGGGCTCGAACAAGGCCTGCGCGACGAGACCGTGGTGGTCTATGTCTCGCCCCTGAAGGCCTTGTCCAACGACATCCACCTCAATCTCGAAGCGCCGCTGGCCGGGATCGGTGAGGCGCTGCGCGGCATGGGCCTGGACGACCCGGGCATCCGCACCGCGGTGCGCACCGGCGACACCCCGGCGAGCGAACGTCAGTCGATGCGGCGCAAGCCGCCGCACATCCTGGTGACGACGCCGGAGTCGCTGTACGTGTTGATGGGCTCGGAATCGGGCCGGGCCATGCTCTCGACCGTGCGTACGGTGATCGTCGACGAGATCCACGCCGTCGCCGACGACAAGCGCGGCAGCCATCTCAGCCTGACCCTCGAGCGCTTGCGCGAGTTGTGCGCACAGCCGCCGGTGCGGATCGGTTTGTCGGCAACGCAGAAGCCGATCGACGAAGTGGCGCGGTTCCTGGTCGGCGCCGATGCGGTCGACGCGGCCGGCCGCCCGGATTGCGCGATCGTCGACATCGGCTACGCCAAACAGCGCGACCTGGCCCTGGAATTGCCGGGCTCGCCGCTGTCGGCGGTGATGTCGCACGAGCAGTGGGACGAAGTCTACGAACGCCTGGCGGCTCTGGTCGGCGAACACCGCACTACCCTGGTGTTCGTCAATACCCGGCGCATGGCCGAACGCGCCGCGCGCCATCTCGCCGACCGCCTCGGTAAGGACGCGGTCGCCGCGCACCACGGCAGTCTGGCGCGCGAGCTGCGCCTGGACGCCGAGCAGCGGCTCAAGCGCGGCGAACTGCGGGTGCTGGTAGCGACCGCCTCGCTGGAACTGGGCATCGACATCGGCGACATCGACCTGGTCTGCCAACTCGGTTCGCCGCGTGCGATCGCCGCCTTCCTGCAACGCGTCGGCCGCGCCGGCCACCACGTCGGCGGGGTGCCGAAAGGGCGTTTGTTCCCGCAGTCGCGCGATGACCTGGTCGAATGCGCGGCCTTGCTCGACAGCGTGCGCCGCGGCGAGTTGGACGCCTTGCAGATTCCGTCGGCGCCGCTGGACGTATTGGCCCAGCAAATCGTCGCCGAGGTCGGCTCGCAGGAATGGGGCGAGGACGCGCTGTACGCCTGCCTGCGCCGCGCCTGGCCCTATGCCGGGCTGCAGCGCAAGGATTTCGATGCGGTCGTGCGCATGCTGGCCGACGGCTTCACCACCCGGCGCGGGCCGCGTTCGGCCTATATCCATCGCGACGCCGTGCACGGCCGCCTGCGCGCGCGACGCGGCAGCCGCATGACCGCGGTGATGTCGGGCGGCACCATTCCCGATACCGGCGACTACACGGTGCTGCTCGAACCCGAGGCCGTCACCATCGGCAACGTCAACGAGGACTTCGCCATCGAAAGCCTCGCCGGCGACGTGTTCCAGCTCGGCAACGTCAGCTATCGCATCCTGCGGGTCGAGCCGGGGCGGGTGCGGGTGGAGGAGGCGCAGGGCCAGCCGCCGAATATTCCGTTCTGGCTCGGCGAAGCGCCGGGCCGCAGCGACGAGCTGTCGGCGAGCGTGTCGCGGCTGCGCGAGGCGGTGGAGAACTTGCTGGCGGCATCGCCGCAAGCTGGCGAAGCCGCGCGTTCGCTCAGCGAGGCCTTTGGTTTCGATGCCGAGACCGCGATCCAAGTCGTCGACTACCTCGGCCGCACGCGCCAGGCGCTGGGCGTGGTGCCGAGTCAGGACCGACTGGTGTTCGAGCGCTTCTTCGACGAATCCGGCGGCACCCAACTGGTGATCCACTCGCCCTACGGCAGCCGCATCAACCGCGCCTGGGGCCTGGCCCTGCGCAAGCGTTTCTGCCGCAAGTTCAATTTCGAATTGCAGGCCGCGGCCACCGAGGACGCGATCGTGCTGTCGCTGTCGACCAGCCACAGCTTCCCGCTCGAAGACGTCGCCCGCTATCTGCACTCGGCTTCGGCCCTGGACGTGCTGACCCAGGCCTTGCTGGATGCGCCGCTGTTCGCGGTGCGCTGGCGCTGGAGCGCGACCACCGCGCTGGCCCTGCCGCGTTTCGTCGGCGGCCGCAAGGTCGCCCCGCAGTTGCAGCGGATGAAGAGTGAAGATTTGCTGGCGACGGTGTTCCCGGACCAGGTCGCCTGCGCCGAGAATCTGGTCGGCGAACGCGAGGTCCCGGACCATCCGCTGGTCGCGCAGACCTTGCACGACTGCCTGTACGAAGCGATGGACAGCGCCGGTTGGCTGCGCATGCTGCGCCGGCTGGAGCTGGGCGAGGTGCAGGTGATCGGGCGCGATGTCACCGCGCCGTCGCCGATCGCCGCCGAAGCCATCAACGCGCGCCCGTACGCTTTCCTCGACGACGCGCCGCTGGAGGAGCGCCGCACCCAGGCGGTGATGGCGCGGCGTTATGCCGAGGCCGACAGCGCCGGGGACCTCGGCCGGCTCGATCCCGAGGCGATCGAGGCGGTCCGCGGCGAGGCCTGGCCGGAAGTCCGCGACGCCGACGAAATGCACGAGGCGCTGATGGGGCTCGGCTTCGTCACCATCGCCGAAGCGGCGGCGAACGATTGGCCGCGGTGGCTGACCGCGCTGGCCGACAGCGGCCGCGCCACCGCCTTGCGCCTGTCGGCGAGCGATCCCGCGCCGGCGTGGTGGGTCGCGACCGAGAGCCTGCCGCAGGCGCGCGCACTGTTCGCCGACGCCCTGGCCGAGCCGGCGGTGGCGGTGCCCGAGGAATACCTGGCGACGGCGTGGAGCGGCGAGGAGGCTCTGGTCGAGCTGCTGCGCTCGCGCCTGACCGCGCTCGGCCCGACCACGGTCGCGGCCCTGGCTCGCGACAGCCGCCGCGATGCCGGCGAGATCGAACTGGCGCTGTTGCGCCTGGAGCAGGAAGGCTACGTCATGCGCGGCCGCTTCGGCCGCGACAGCCTGCTCGGCGGCGACGAGGAATGGTGCGAACGGCATCTGCTCGCGCGCATTCACCGCTACACCGTCGGCCGCCTGCGGCGCGAGATCGAGCCGGTCGAGCCGCGCGATTTCGCCCGCTTCCTGTTCGACTGGCAGCATTTGGCCGCTGCGACGCGGATGCACGGGCCGCAGGCCCTGCGCGCGGTGCTGGAACAGCTCGAAGGCTATGAAGCGCCGGCGTCGGTGTGGGAGAGCGAGCTGCTGCCGGCGCGTATCGCCGATTACGATTCGAGCTGGCTCGACGAACTGTGCAGTGCCGGCCGGGTGACCTGGGCGCGCCTGCGTCCGGATGCGAATGCAGGCATCGCCAATGGCGCAGCGGCCGCGCCCGTGCCGCAAGGCGTGCCGAGCGTGCGGCAGACGCCGATCGTGCTGCTGCCGCGGCGCGCGTTGGCCGATTGGCGCCTCGCCGCCGGCCGCAAGGCCGATCCGGCGCCGGTGTCCTCGCGCGCGCAACGCGTCCTCGCCGCGCTCGAAGCGCGCGGCGCGTCGTTCTTCGACGAACTCGAACGCGATGCGCATCTGCTGCGCACCGAACTGGAAGAAGCGCTCGGCGAACTGGTTACCCGCGGCCGCATTACCTGCGACAGCTACGCCGGCCTGCGCGCCTTGCTGGTACCGCCGTCCAAGCGTGTATCGACCCACGGTGCCCGCCGTCGCCGCGCCCTGCTGACCGACCTGCAGGACGCCGGTCGCTGGTCGCTGACCGGGCCGGCCGAAGGCGAGGGCGCGCCTGCCGACGCGGCGCGCAACGCCGAAGCCAACGAGCACATCGCCTGGCGGTTGCTCGAACGCTACGGGGTGGTGTTCTGGCGCCTGATCCAGCGCGAAGCCGCCTGGCTCCCGCCCTGGCGCGACCTGCTGCGGGTCTACCGGCGCCTGGAAGCGCGCGGCGAAATCCGCGGCGGCCGTTTCGTCAGCGGTATGTCCGGCGAGCAATTCGCTTTGCCCGATGCGGTCAACAGCCTGCGCCAGATCCGTCAGCGCGATCGCGACAGCGCGGTGGTCTGCGTGTCCGCGGCCGACCCGCTGAACCTCACCGGCAGCGTGCTCGCCGGGGTAAAAGTGCCGCGCATCCCCGGTGCGCGCATCGCCTTCCGCGACGGCGTGGCGGTGGCGAGTCTGTTGGCCGGTCAGGTCGAGGAACTGGTCGAGTTGCCTGCCGACATCCAGCGCGAGGTCCATCGCTTGCTGCTGCGCCGACCGGGCAGCGCCGCCGCAGCGGCCGAGGCCAGCATCGACGAGGTCATGCGCAATCTGGCGCTGCGTTGATCGCTAGCACGTCGCTGACGTCTATCGTGCTGCTACGCGAGTCGGTCATTGCCACGGTCGCGGCTTGCGCCGCTCCTACTCCTTGTTTCGCCGGCTCCGTTCTGGCTATGCGCAGCCTCGCACTCGCGAAGGCAGACGAAGACCCGGAGGGCGGCGCGCAGGGATGCGCGCCGTTTTTCATCGGGACAGGGATGTCCCGTATGTAGATCCCCGCGTGTGCGCCGCTCGTGCGGGCTTATGATTCAAAAAGAAGCAACTTCTTTGGTGACCTTTGACCGAAGGGAATCCAGACGGATTTTTGTTGCTTATGACAAAAGAAAGTTACCCGCCGCTTTAGTGGCGGAAGCTTCTATCGTTTGATCTTGGTCTTGCTGGAAGCTACTAGCTTCTAATGCTTAGGATCAAACGCAAGGAGCTTTCGCCCGCAAGCGGGCGAGTTACTTTCTTTTGTCATAAGCAACAAAAGAAAGGTAACCAAAGAAAAATGCTTTTCTTTGAATCAAGAGCCCGCGCGTGCGAAGCCGACGCAGGCATGCGCCACACGGGACATCCATGTCCCGGTGGCTCACGGCGCGCATCCTTGCGCGCCGCCCTCCGGGTGTCCATCGGTCTCGCGAGTTATAAACCGCGCAAAGCAACAGCCAAGCACAGCAACAGCCGCCGGCGGCCCGAGGGTAGGAGCGGCGCAAGCCGCGACCGCGGCAAGGATGGGCCCGCGTCGCCCCATAAGAGGTCGCGGCTCGCGCCGCTCCTACCCCGAGATGAAAGAGCGGCATCTACTGGATGGTCGGCGATCCCCAGCCCGTTCAGCGGACCAATCGATCCATTTCCCCATATCGATAGCCACGCCTGCGAACTCGGTCGCCATTTTTCGCTGAAGCGTTAAGCCTGCGCGTGTAATCGCCATGACGTTGATGAACGCATGGCGAACAAATCGTTGCGACCGTAACGTCGCCTTCGCGGTCTACGGTGGCACTGTAGGTTTTGAGATCGATCCGTCGAACGGCGAGCGTGTCGCGGAGTCATCGTGGCACCGGGTGATCGCCACCCCGTTCGATCCCGCCCGCGCATCTGATCGCTCGCCATGCGTCCGGGTTCTCGCTCTAGGAGTCGACCATGACCGTCTATGCGAACCGTTCTCACGAGACGGATATTTCGACGATCGACTCGTCGACCACGGAAGCCGCGGATTCGGCGCTGCCGCTGGCGGTGCTCGACCTCGATTCGGAACTGGCCTACTGGCGCAACCACTATCGCGGCCTGGTCGATCGACCGGGCTTGCGCTACAGCGACTACGAGCCGGCGGTGAAACTGGGCCTGGACGCCTACATGCGCAGTCGCGGCCGGACGCTGGAGGAAATGCAGGACGGCATCGGCGTGTGCTATCGCCGCACCCGCGGCGCCTCGCGCCTGGATTGGGACGAAGCCCGCACGGTGGTAGAGGCGGCCTGGGGCCGGCTCGAACAACGGAGTTCGCGCCCATGACTCTGCGCCATGCATTCGAACACGGCGCGAAGGCGGCTTCCCGTTTTACCGGGCATCCGCTGTGTTTCGGTCTCGCGGTCGGCGTGGTGCTGGTCTGGGTAGTCAGCGGCCCCTTGTTCGGTTTCAGCGACACCTGGCAGTTGGTCATCAATACCGGGACGACCATCATCACCTTCCTGATGGTGTTCCTGATCCAGAACTCGCAGAACCGCGACTCCGCCGCGGTGCAGATAAAGCTCGACGAGTTGATTCGCGCGACCGAGGCCGCCGAAAACGCCTTGCTCGACCTGGAGGAGCTCGACGAAGAAACGCTGGAGAAATTCCGCGAGCGTTACGAACAGCTCGCACGCGGCGCCCGCAAGCGCCGGCCCATCGGAGCCGATGGACAAACCCTTTCGCCTCAACAGGAGAACCAGGATGAAGAAGACCCAGCCGCACGCCCCGCAGGTTCGTGAGTTGCTGCTGCAAGCTCTGGAAACCGAACAGGGCGGCATCAAGATCTACGAGGCGGCGGTCGAATGCGCCGTCAACGAAGACCTGCACAAAGAGTGGCAGGGCTATCTGGACGAGACCCGCACCCACGAGAAGGTGTTGCTCAACGTCTTCAAAGAGCTGGGCCTGGACCCGAAGCAACGTAGCCCGGGGCGCGAGGTCGTCGGCCACATCGGCCAATCGCTGGAGAAAGCCATCCGGATGGCGCAAAAAGCCGGCGATCGCGAGGCCGCACAGTTGGTCGCGGCCGAATGCGTGGTGCTGGCCGAGACCAAGGACCACATGAATTGGGAGCTGATCGGGCACCTGGTCGAGCACGCGAAGGGCGATGGCCTCGAGGTGCTCAAGCAGGCTCATGAAGCGGTCGAGTCCGACGAAGATCATCACCTCTATCACACGACCGGCTGGACCCGCGAGTTGTGGATCGAGTCGCTCGGTTTGCCGGCGGTTCTGCCGCCGCCCGAGGAAATCAAGCAGGTCGAGACCGCGATCGGCGCAGCTCGGGCGGAACAGGCCCGCAGCCAGATGTTGTGATTGCAGGGGAGCGCGGCCCTGGGTTGTCGCGGCCGGTCACGGTTCGCTCACGCGAATGCAGCCGGTCGCGGCAACTCAGGAACGTTGCGACCCGTAGCGGCGCCACCGCGGAGCGACGCTCGCCGAGGTGCGAGCGCGAAATCGGGACAGACGGTCTGCGCAGGGGGTCGCCATTCACCTCGGTTCAACGCCCGCGGCGGCACAGTCGAGACCCGATGTTCCCGCCGGCGATCCAGGCCGGCCTTGCGAGGTAGCCATGGCGCGCCCGATCTGGACCGGAACCCTGTCGTTCGGATTGCTCAACATCCCGGTCAAACTGATGACCGGCGAGCGCCGCGTCGACCTGCATTTCCGCATGCTGGACAGCCGCAACAAAGCGCCGATCCGTTACGAGCGGGTCAATGAAGAGACCGGCGAAGAAGTGCCGTGGAAGGAAATCGTCAAGGCCTTCGAGTACGACAAGGGCAGTTACGTGGTGATCGAGGAGGCCGATATCGCCGCGGCCGCGCCGGACCACAAGGAAACCGTCGATATCGATACCTTCGTCGACGCCGCTTCGATCGGCGCCGAGTTCTACGAGAAGCCCTATGTGCTCGAACCCGGCAAGAAAGCCGAGAAAGGCTACGTCCTGCTGCGCGAGGTGCTCAAGCGCACCGGCATGGTCGGCGTGGGCCGGGTGGTGATCCGCACCCGCGAATACCTGGCGGCGGTGGTGCCGCAGGACGACGCCCTGATGCTGATGATCCTGCGCTACGCCCAGGAATTGGTCGACCCCAGCGATTACAAGCTGCCCGAGGGCGGCATGGCGAAGTGGAAGATATCCGCGCGCGAGGTCGAGATGGCCGAGCAGTTGATCAAGTCGATGAGCGGCGAATGGAAGCCGGACAGCTACAAGGACGACTTCCGCCAACGCCTGCACAAGGTCATCGAGCAGCGGGTTAAGTCGAAGAAGGTCGTGCGCGGCAAGCCCAGCGACGAAACCAAGCTGCCGGAAAACGCCGCGACCAACGTCATCGACTTCGCCGAACTGCTCAAGCGCAGCCTGGAGAAGAAGGGCGGGCAGGGTGCGGGCAAGCGCGCGGCCAAGAAAGCCCCGGCCAAGAAGACCGCGAAGGCGGCCAAGAAGCGCACGCGCAAGTCGGCGTGACGGCGCGGCTGTGAGGATTGCGCCGTGACTCTGCGCGATTACGTGCGCAAACGCCGCTTCGACGCCACGCCGGAGCCGGATGCCGACCGCGGCCGCGCAGGTCGAGGGCGGCGCAAGGCGCCGATCTTCGTCGTCCAGTTGCACCATGCGCGGGCCCGCCACTACGACTTCCGCCTGGAAGCCGATGGCGTGCTGAAGAGCTGGGCGGTGCCGAAGGGGCCGTCGTTGCGTGCCGGCGAGCGCCGTCTCGCGGTCGAGGTCGAAGACCACCCGCTGTCCTATGCGGATTTCGAGGGAGACATTCCCGAAGGCCAGTACGGTGCCGGCCATGTCGACATCTTCGATCATGGCACCTGGCGCACCGACGACGACGCACTCGACCAGATCGCCGCCGGCAAGCTCGATTTCGAACTCGACGGCGAGCGCCTGCACGGCCGTTTCACCCTGGTGCGGACCCGGCCCGTCGGCAAACAGCAGCAGTGGCTGCTGATCAAGCGCAGCGACGAGCATGCGCGCGACAGCGACGCCGACCGCATGCTCGACGAGCCCGCCGCGATCGCCCAACCCGCGGCGCCGCTGCCGAAACAGGTCGCCGGAAAGTCGCGAGCGGCGAGCGCCAAGGCACGCGGGGCTGGGTCACGCGGGTCCGGGGTGCGTAGTTCCGGAGTCTGGCGCAACGTCGCGGCGAAGATCGCCGGTGCCGTCGCGGCGCCGATGCCGAAAGACGTCGAATTGCAGCTGGCTACCTTGCGCGAGCGCCCGCCGAGCGGCAGCGAGTGGCAGTTCGAAGTCAAGTGGGACGGCTATCGCATGCTCGCCTACGTCCAGCGTGGCGTACGCCTGCAATCGCGCAACAAGGTCGATTGGAGCGAGCGCTTCGCGCACCTGGCCGAGGCCATCGCTGGCCTGTCGGTGCGCAGCGCGATCCTCGACGGCGAGTTGATCGCCTCCGACCGCAGCGGCCGCAGCGATTTCGGCGAGTTGCAGCGCTTGCTCGAATCCGGGCAGTTGGATTCGCTGCGCTATGTGATCTTCGACCTGCTGTATCTGGACGGCATCGACCTGCGCGGCGCGGCGCAGGAGCAGCGCCGAGGCTTGCTGCGCGAGGTGTTGGCGGCCTCGACCTCGGACGCGCTGGCCTTCAGCGAACATGTCGAAGGCGATGCCGGGCAGGTGCTGGCGGCGAGCGTTAAGGCCGGCCTGGAAGGCATCATCTGCAAGCGCGCCGATGCGCCTTACCACGGTGGCCGCAGCCAGGCCTGGATCAAGCTCAAGCACGTCGCCGACGAGGAATTCATCGTCGTCGGGCATACGCCGCCGAAGCGCGGCCGCCAGGGGTTCGGCTCCCTGCTGTTGGCCCGGCCCGGCGCCGACGGTCTGGCGTATGTCGGCCGTGTCGGCAGCGGTTTCAGCGATGCGGCGCTGCGCAGCCTGAGCAAGCGCCTGCAGGCGCTGCACAGCGAACAGGCAGCGGTGGAACTGCCCGGGCACGTGCCGTTTCCGCGACGTTCGGTGCGCTGGGTCGCGCCGGAACTGGTCGTCGACGTGCATTCGCGTGGACGCGGCAAGGAAGGCCTGATCCGCCAGGCCAGCTTCGTGCGGCTGCGCGAGGACAAACGGGCCGCCGACCTGAGCGCCGCCGTCGCGGCCGCGCAG